>CAJXUM010000324.1 GCA_913060855.1 uncultured Lewinella sp.
TCTACACTATCCTCTTCGTCGGCAGCGTCAGATGTGTATAAGAGACAGGTCTATTTCTTATTCGAAAGTACTGGTTTAAAGCCTGTTTGTTGGGGCTTGTGGTTTACTTGATGGTTCGAAAAGACATTAGTATCGATGTACAATTAGACGCGATTCCCAGCATGACACAAAATGTTGCTTACAATTCTTTGGCAACTCCAGCAGCCTACCATAAGGAGGAAGCAACGCCCGTTTCTACAGCGGTACAACCCATGAATGTTTCCTTATTGACTAACAAGGCAAAAAAAGTAGTGGTTGAGAAAAAAGAATCAGTTCCACCTGCTGCATTGGTCAAAGATAAAAAGACCAAAAAATCGACTGACCCAAACCTAGCCAATACTTTCTCTAATATAACGCATGAGAAAGACGAATCTAGTGCCAAACGTGCTGCCAAACGGAAAAAACAATTGGCTTACGTCAAACGATTTGGGAAAATAGCCCAGACGGAGATGGAAAAATATGGAATCCCTGCAAGTATAACATTGGCCCAAGGCTTACTGGAAAGTAATGTTGGCGTTAGCCGATTGGCGACTAAAAATAACAACCATTTTGGAATTAAATGCTTTTCAAAATCTTGCCGAAAGGGACACTGCTCCAACTTTACGGATGATTCACACAAGGATTTCTTTCGAAAATATAAAAATGCATGGGAAAGTTATCGTGCGCATAGTAGATTGCTCGGGGCTAAAAGATATGCCAGGTTATATAAGTTGAAAAAAACGGATTATGTAGCTTGGGCTAAAGGTTTGAAAAAAGCAGGTTACGCGACTGATCCACGATATGCAGAGAAGATAATTGCTTTGATTGAAAATTTAGACTTGAATCAATACGATAAGTAGAAATAGGAGAACACTTCACCGATTCTCTATCTGGCCAAGATCTTTCCCTGGAAACCTAGATTCCAAGGATGTCACAGGAGAAAGTGATTTTTCAGGAGTCATCCCCCAATTTTAGGGCCTAAAGCTATCGATAGTTTTAGGCCTTAAAATTGGGGGATGGGCCTATTAATTTTTTGAAGAACTATTCCTTAACAAATAATTGAGCCCCTACTTGGGTTGCCGTTTCCAACTTCACCACATAAGTACCTTTTGCTAGTTGCCGCACGTCTATTTGTTGATTCGAAGACTGTATCCCCTCTGCCAAGACCGAGCGCCCATCCAGTGTATAGAGTGAAACTAAACCTGGTTCGGTCGTTAGATTCTTCAGCTTGAGAAAATCTGCTGCTGGATTTGGGTAGACTTCAAATAGCGTAGGAGCCACCACCACTTCTCTAGTGTTAGTTACACTATTAGATAACATTACATCATCTATACAGAAATAAGCTGGCGTATTCATACCAAACATCGGACTATTGTCGGTGGAGGAGAGCGCGAAAGATAGGCTATCAACAGCCCCCAATGTACTCAGGTCGATAAATTGCCAATCATCAATAATATAATCTTGTGAGTTGTCTTCAAACCGATAATCCGCCAGGTAGAAATTGACACTATCTGTAGACAGTTCGCCAGCCCGATAAGCCTTAATCGTGAGTAGGAAATAGTCGGGATCATTACCGGTCACCCCGCCAAACTTTTTAGTAAATGTGTCCCCGTCGAGTATACTATAGTAGGCATAAGTACTATTGGTTATGTATAGACCTTCTACGGTTTTGCCAGCGGCTTCTGCTGTTAATTGCAAAATGTTGTTGACGGAAAAAGATACCGCAAAATTGGCAGAAGAGGAGGCACCCATTCCTGGCCTGGCACTATATTGGTTCAAATACCCTGGGGTCAATGTATCTGTCTGATTAGAAATAGACCAGCCAGACCATCCAAATGCTGAACTGGTATGAGTTAAAAATAAATCGCCAACGGTAAGCCCACCACTGCCGTCATTTCCATTCAGGAAAGAATCGGCCGGGACCGTTAAGTCTTCAAAATCTATGACGGTTTGCGCTAGCATAACATGAGCGAAAAATAAGATAGGTAGTGTAGATAAAAGCTTGATCATTAATGTTTATTTTAATATGAAAATTTAACTCCAATGCGGTAATTCGTTCCAGGCATGGGCCGACGTTCTACCACGAAATATTCAGTATTCCAGATATTATTAAGATGAATGAAAAGTTTACTGCTCAGGGTTTTGTGAGATAAGTGGTATTGAATGCTGCCGTGGCCCACCTGAAAAGCTTCAATCGCCTCATTGATGCCCTGTGTTTTACCCGTAAATCGGTGATGATAATTAGCTGAGATATTCTTCCAACGGAATGAGATATGAGTAAATGCTTGGTGTAAGGGCGTGTAAATTAATTGTGCCCCTTGTGCGATTCTTGGGTTTTCTAGGGCGACTTGATTGGTAGAACGGATATAATCATACCCCAATTTCCAGTTGAAAGTTAGCTGTTTGTTTTGAAAGGCTAACTTCAGCCTGGGCTCCAATCCTCTACTCCATACCTTAGTAATATTGTTAGCAGACCAAAAGGCTTGGCCTTCTTTGATACTCCATAATATCCAGTCATCAATATTTCTATTGAACGCGGTCATAGAGCTTGTGAGTTCGAAGACTCCTATCGTCTTTGTAGCAACCAAACTCAGTTCCTGACTCCAGCCCACCTCTGCATTGAGTAATTGGTTTCCACCTGGTCGCCAGAAACGATCATTAAGGGTTGGAAGCCGATAATTTCTACTGATCTTTCCTTTTATTGATAGTTCGGGTAGCAAACGGTAGTTGGCGGCGATTGTTGGGACTATCGGAGCCAATAATTTATCTATGATAGTTTGGCGTAAGCTGACCTGCCATTCCCAACGCTTCTTTTCACCTTTCAATGAAGCGAGGAAGGCGGTACGCGATTCTTCGGCTCGATTTTGATAGCCATCGGCTTGAGCTGTAGTGAATGTTTGGGTGGCACCTAGCAATAGCGTGTGTTGGGAATTGATGGCGCGTTGTGCGGTTATTTCCCCGATCATGCTATTGAATCGACTAAGAGATGCCAACCCAATTTGATCATCAAAAAAGTCTAGGTTTTCAGTGAAATAGGCAGCTTTGGCCTGATAAATGGTCTTGTTCCCGTTAAACTGCCAGTCGAGGGCTAGTCGATTAGATCCATCTATTTGGTAAGCCTCACTTCGTGTTTGACTATTGGTCGGCGGTATTTCACGATCGGAGTACTGATACCAATAATGAAGCGTCAAAGCATTTTTTGCATTGATCTTCCAGTATAAGTTTTGTACTAGATTATGCTGTAAAAGCCTAGCATTGGTTTGCTCTCGTTTAGGCAATTGTGGTGCTAAAGTATATTTGAAGTTGTTTTCAGCACTGGCATAGGACAAGCTGGTATTGCTCTGAAATCGCTGATTACCAAATCGGAATTTTAAATCTTGTTGAAATCGCTCGAAATTTCCATAAATGGATTGCACTTCAATGCTCGTTCCTTTTGAGAAATTGGCGGTATTATTCAAGGACAATAAGCCACCAATAGCCCCACTGCCCCACAATGCAGCATTCCCTCCTCGTTGAAAAGAAAGTTGATCGATGGCACCAACGGGAAGTAAGGATAAGTCTAATAGCCCCAACATCGGACTATGAATCGGCAATCCATTCCAAAGGACAAGGGTATGCCCGGCACTTCCGCCTCGTACCGAGGAAGTGGCCAAGCTACCGAGGCCATAGCTCTTTAAGTAAAGACCACTTTCTCGCTCCAAGACATCAGTTACACTTTGTAAGGATGATTGCGCCAGCTTAGCTTTATCCCATTCTTCTACTAAGCCACCAATTACCTTTTCTCGGATCTTAAGCGCCTGAATCTCTACGACGGGGATAGAAATTACAGTATCTACTTGTCCAATTATGACAGTAGATCCACAAGTGAAAACGAGAAACAAAAGACCAAAAAGGCTGTATTCTTTCATCTGCCCAATAGATTTCCGAAGACGGGAGTAGGGCAGGGATAGATGAGTAATCGAGCTAAGTCAGCTCAATTGAGTAACAGGCAAATACCTAAGGGCTTAGACCCCAGTATAGCCTATTCCAAAGAAATAGCACATCTATCGCCAGCTTTTCCTCCGAAAGCCTTCTAAATGGTGGCGAAATAAACTTGGCAGGTCTTCTGGCTCGTTCTACTTTCAATGCCTTCCCGTCTTTCCTACTTAAAGGCGAAGACAGTGACTTTGATATTGAAAGCTGCTTACAGAACTTACAGCAGCGGGGACTGCTCCGGATTCACACCGGATTCCCTTTTAAGATTTATCTACAATAGATAAATCACCAAAGTGAGATCAAAGGTAGGTATTTGTATTGATCTTCACAATGGGGCGATAATGTTCGATTTAATTTGAACCAAGTAAAGGTTAACGGAAAAGGAGTGCAACTGGTCTATTATCAGTCGTTTAAGTAAAGGTGTGCCCTACTTGATTGGTATGAAATATACTTCGAATATTTAGCAGTGGGCTTATTTGTCTGGCATTTACGTATGAAATGCTTTATATTTGTCTTGCAAATACGAATGAAACCATGAAAGGAACCCATTTAGGAGAATTTGAAGAATTGGTTTTACTCACGGTCGGCATCTTAAATGGTAATGCTTATGGGATTAGCATTATGGATGAAATCGAATCGCATACGGGGCGCAAGGCTAGCGTGAGTACCATTCACTCCACCTTACATCGGCTAGAAAAAAAGGGATTTGTAGAATCTTACACCGGCGGTGCTTCTGCTACTAGAGGAGGAAGGAGTAAGCGTTTGTACCGGATGAATCAGGCAGGCCAACGTACCCTGGAGCGCGTACGTATGCAGCGAGAGAAAATGTGGACACTCATGCCTAAAAATGCCTTTTAGAATGTCAGAACAACCACCCAAGTGGGCGATGCGATTTCTGGAGAAAACCTGTTCAACTAAGTTCCTCGACGAGCTAGAAGGAGACCTACTTGAACTGTTTTATCGAGATATAGAAAAGCTAGGTGCGCAGAAGGCCAAGAAACGATTCGTAAGAAAAGCATTGCTGTCTCCTCGCTGGCATCGACTGCCTCAATTTAGTCAATATCAACCCATTGTTATGTACAAGAGTCACTTCAAAGTCGCCTTTCGGCATGCCCTCCGTCACCGGTCTGCCACCCTTATTCAAGGCATCGGATTGATGCTTGGCCTCACCGCTGTATTATTCATTGCATTGTACTTGAAAAATGAAGTGAGTTACGATAAAATGCATGTTAACAGTGATAGCCTCTATCGTGTATTGCGGTTTGATCCTACGGAAGGAACGCGAGGACATGCTACTTCTTCTTTGCATGGGGCCAAACTGCAAGAAGAGTTCCCTTTTATATCCATGTGTCGTTTTGGTAACGATCCCGTTAAAATGGGAGAAGTCAAACCCCTCATGGTGGAAGACTTTTACTGGGCAGATTCCACTTTTTTTGACTTGTTTTCTTTTGATTTTATAGAGGGTGATCCTATCACTTGCCTGGATAAACCCAATAGTTTAGTGATTACAGCCCAGCTGAGTGAACAACTCTTTGGACTAAAGAATGCATTAGGGAAGACGATTCCAGTTAAAGTGTACGATGGAGATCGAGAGTTTTTGATGGAAATTACTGGAGTAGTGGAGAATCCACCTGCCCAATCTCATATTCAATTTACAGCCCTTGGGGCGATGGCGAATGCCGAAGATTTATATAAAAGATTATTGACGCAATGGGGTTTTTCCTGGGTACGAACTTATATCCAGGTACCTGAAAATAGAATAGCAGAAATTGAAGATGGCTTACCGGCATTGATCAAAAAACATATGGGAGAAGATGTTTCTCCTAGGGTCGGCATCAGCCTGCAAGCTTTTAATGATGTTTACCTCCACTCTCAAGACATACCTAAGAATACCTTTCGGGGTAGTGCTCGAAACCTGAAGATTTTTGGAACGATTGGATTGTTGATTCTGCTAATTTCATTGATGAACTATATCAACCTGGCGACAGCTCGGGCGGTAACACGGGTGAAAGAAGTGGGAATCAGAAAAACCTTAGGGGCTCAAAAGGGAGGAATAGTCGGTCAGTTTATTGTGGAGTCTGTGCTTTTCACTGCAAGTGGAGGGATAGCGGCCTTGTGTCTCATTGCTGCGGCTTTGCCTTATTTGAATGAGTTGCTCGAATTGAATTTATCATTTTCTATCCTGGCGTGGACGGATTGGTTATTATTAGCTGCTAGTCTTATCCTGTTGGGGGTTCTCACAGGTATTCTCCCTTCATTAGTAATGGCACGTCTTACATTAATGGGAGACAATTCCTCTGCCATTCAATTCAATACCGGGCAATGGTCGATTACTCGAAAACTTTTCGTGGGAGTACAATACTTCGTCACCTTATCTCTTTTGGTATCTACCGTAGCCATTTATAAACAGTATCAGTACTTGAAGAACTTTGACTTAGGTTTCGACGCTAGCCAATTGGTGCACATCCCGGTAGATGACCGGGAGCTACAGGAAAAAATGGGATTGCTGAAGGAAAAGATGGGACAGGTGTCTGGTGTGTTGGGGGTGACAGCAACGGGAGAAGACTTGCCGAGTCGATTAAATAATACCTGGGACTTGAATTGGAATGGATCAAATTTAGAAAATCCATTACCCATTGACGTTGTAGGTGTAGATCAAACCTATTTTGATATCGTGGGGATTGACTTTGTAAATGGACAAAATTTCGTCTATGACTTTGCCGTCGATTCAGCACATTCAGTTATTTTTAATGAAAAAGCGCGGCAGTTGATGGGGGAGGAATTTACAATGGGGCAAGAGGTGAATATTGCCGGCCGAGCTCGTAAGCTAATTGGTGTGGTGGAAAATCATCATAATACCACACTTCATTCTCAAATAGCTCCGCTAGCCTACTTTATTTTTCCTCCTGTCTCTTATACACATCTCCGAGCCCACGAGACCGAGGCTGATCTC
>CAJXUM010000325.1 GCA_913060855.1 uncultured Lewinella sp.
CACTATCCTCTTCGTCGGCAGCGTCAGATGTGTATAAGAGACAGTCATTAAATCATCCACAAATTTGTTTTAACTATAAAAAATACATTATATCATTAATTTGACTACACATTATCGCCCAACCCATTCATCACAAATTAGGACCATTCAATATCATACAAAAAAAGTGCGCCCACATTACATGAGCGCACTTAAGGATTGTTTCAAAAACTAAAATATCTTCCTATGGATTCGCTTTGATAAAGCGACCAATGTAGGTTCTTTTCCCATTCATCGTAGCATACAGCACATAGATCCCAGGCGTAAGATCTGTTACATCCACATTTACCTGATTAGGTGCATTGTCTTCTTGACTTTGAATAATTGGACGTCCCGATTGTCCTAGCACATCCAACTGAATCGACTTACCCCAGAATCGTTGTTCAAGGTTGATTTGAATAACCGAAGAACTTGGATTAGGAGATATCGTAGATATTCTTGGGCTATGACAAGGTGCTACATCAAAGGCTGCACCAGCTACATCTAAAGCAGCACAAATACTGCCTCCTCCTTGCTGCAATAAACCATTGACATCGAATCCAGTTGTCTGTCCAGGTACAACGATCCCCAAATCAAGCGTAGTAGGATCGTAGACCAAGGTATGGATCGTAAAGCGACCTTCGGCATCTACCGTAAATTCAGGCGTAGCATTAACGCCCTGAATCACCAATCCTTCTCCAGAAGTTAGCACATAAATAAGCTGATAGCCAGTTGGTATATTTGGATGATGTTTTACCTCTGCTTGCAATAGGGCACTTCCAGCATCCAAACAAGCATCATCGCCTGCTTTCAAAGTACCAGCCTTGGCTTGGCAACCACAATCATCGATATCAAAGGCGGCACCGGCTACATCCAAAGCTGCGCAGATATCTCCACCTCCTTGCTGTAGTAAACCATTCACATCAAAACCGGTCGTCTGGCCGGGTACCACGATACCCAAATCCAAAGTAGCAGGATCGTATACCAAGCTATGAATCGTATAAACTCCCTCATCATTTACGGTAAATTCAGGTGTACTATTGACAGCCTCTATCACCAAACCTTCCCCAGAAGTCAATACATAAATCAATTCATAACCATTAGGCACAATAGGATCAGTTGCAATCTTTGCCGTCAATCGAGCCTCTCCATCACTCAAGCAAGGACTACTCACCGGGTCTAAAGTACCTGCATCCGCTTCGCAAGGGCATTCACCAATATGGAAAGGGGCGCCAGCCACATCCAAGGCCGCACAGATATCACCACCGCCCTGCTGCAACAAGCTATTCACATCGAAACCAGTCGTCTGACCAGGTACCACAATACCGAGGTCAAGTGTCGTAGGGTCATAAACTAAGGTATGAATCGTATAAAGTCCCTCACTATCTACTGTAAATTCAGGCATAGCATTAACGCCTTCAATCACCAATCCTTCGCCTGAAGTGAGAACGTATATCTTTTCGAAACCAGCTGGAACCAAAGCATGGTTAACCTCGGCTGCTTTTATAGTCGCACCTTCATCTGATAGACAAGTTTGGCTAACGGCTTCCAAGCGGCCAGCATTGGCTTCACAAGGGCAAGTACCCAAGAAGAAAGAAGCGCCCGCTACATCTAAGGCACCACAAATGGAGCCACCACCTTGAATCAATAGTCGATTCACATCAACTCCAGTTGTACGACCAAAATCAATAATCCTCAAATCCAAGGAAGCAGGATTGTATACCAGGGTATGAATGGTATATCGCCCCGAACCCTCTACCTCGAAACGAGGGCTAGCACTAGCAGATTCGATGACCAAATCTGATCCAGAAGTTAACACATATAGCAAACGATAGCCATTAGGCACAACCGGCATACTTGTCACTTCCGCCTCAATTGTCTGAGGTCCTTCTTCCACACAAGATCCGCCGATAGGAGCCAAGGTTCCAGCAGCAGCTGGACAACCACAATCTCCTACTTCAAAAGCTGCACCAGCCACGTCTAAAGCCGCACAGATTTCCCCGCCTCCCTGCTGCAACAAGCCATTGACATCAAAACCGGTCGTTTGGCCAGGTACAACAATGCTTAAATCCAAAGTAGTTGGATTATATACCAAGGTATGAATCGTATAACGTCCAGTATCTCTTACATTAAAAATCGGCTGTAAGCTCACATTCTCAATCACCAATCCTTCGCCAGCGGTCAGTACATAAATTACTTGATAACCGTTGGGCACGGTAGGTCGAACAATATCTACTGCCTGTAGTCGAGCTACGCCGGAATCCAGACAAGGATCGCCGATAGCTGTCAATGCGCCAGCCTCAGCCGTGCAGGTACAAGTGCCTACTGTAAATGGCGCTCCAGCTACATCCAATGCTGCACAAATACTACCGCCACCTTGCTCCAATAGGCCATTGACATCAAAACCAGTCGTTTGACCAGGTACGACAATACTAAGATCTAGCGTAGTCGAATCATATACCAAAGTGTGAATCGTATAAACACCCTGCGTATCTACCTCAAAAGTAGGTGCAGCATTAACGTTTTCGATGACTAAATCCTCACCAGCGGTCAATACATAAAGCAAGGAATAACCTTCTGGCACAATCGGATTCTCGTCGGCCACTGCTGTGAGCGTCGCAGCGCTACCATCGAAACACGCGTCTTCAGTAGACATCAAAGTACCAGCCGTAGCCTCACAAGGACACTCCTCTACTACAAAAGTAGCGCCCGCAACATCGAGAGCACCACAAATGTCTCCGCCACCTTGTTTGAGTAATGAATTTACATCGAAACCAGTCGTTTGACCGGGTACTACAATGCTGAGATCTAAGGTATTCGGATCATATACCAAGGTATGGATCGTGTAAAGACCAGTGGCATCAACAAAGAAATTCAAATCTGTACTCACATCTTGAATCACCAATCCTTCTCCACTCGTCAAAACATACAATACTTCAAAACCTGCTGGGACTACCGGACGAATCCTTGGGAAGCCTCTAATACGAGCAGTATCATCATCCAGGCATTCTTGTATGAAATTGGATAAAGTTCCGGCATCCGCCTGACAAGGGCATTCAGCGACATCGAAAGTAGCACCTGCTACGTCCAATGCTGCACAAATATCACCGCCGCCTTGCACCAATAGTCCATTTACGTCACCGCCCGTAGTTTGCCCAGGTACAACGATACCTAGATCAAGCGTATTGGGGTCATAAACTAAGGTATGAATGGTATATTTTCCTTCCGCATCTACTAAAAATTCTGGGCTTGCATTGACACCTTGGATAACTAAATCTTCACCAGATGTCAAAACATAAATAAGTTCATATCCTTCAGGGATGACAGGATCTTCGGTAACAGTCGCTGACAAATCAGCCGTACCGGTTTCTAAACACGCTTCATTAGCGGCAATTGTGCCGGTACGAGCTTCGCAGAGCAATTCATTACAATTAGTAAATTCAAATCGAGCACCAGCGACATCTAAGGATGCACAAATGGCACCGCCACCTTGTTCTAGTAGTCCATTGACATCAAAACCAGTCGTTTCGCCAGGTACTACGATCCCGAGGTCTAAAGTAGCTGGGTCATACACGAGGGTATGGATGGTGAATATCCCCTCGGTAGGTACTGTAAAAGTGGGGCTTGCATTCACCCCTTCAATGACTAGTTCTTCGCCAGTCGTCAGTACATAAATCGTTTCGAAGCCATCAGGAACGACAGCATCTTCTTGCGGTGTAGCATTAATAACTACATCATCGGCTCCAAAGCAAAGTTTGGGATTGGATAGGGTACCAGCCAGTGCATCACAGGCTAGGCTTTCTTTTGCAGAGGTGGTTTCCGCTGCTACCCTTGTCGGCATCCAACTCAGGAGCTGGATCAGAAGGATCAGTAATAATCCTCCCATTTGGGAAAAAGGATAGTGTGAATTTTCTTTGTTCATATGCTAACAATTTAGTGACCAATACGCCCTAAACCTTAAAAGGCGTGCATTTGATCTGAAATAAGCCCTGAATGAAGGCTTTTGTTAGTCTATTGTCAAAAGCTGAATTTCCGGAGAAGAGAATTGCCTTTTGACGCTTTTCTGGCAAACAATCAGAAAGATGGGCTAGAATTGTATAAAAGCTTACAAAACAAGGAATAACACTTTACACTAATGCAGTTGGGATTGATAAGTACTTGAATCTTAGCACCATGGATTACACCTTACCCCCTCTATTTAAACCTAAGTGTGAGAAGGACTATGTCCTATTAAAAGAAAAAACCCTGAAGCAAGCTTGCGCCACTTCAGGGAATAATTTTGATGTCCTTTTATCAAAAAAATTATGTGTGCTACGTCATTAAGAGCATGCGTAGCGTCTAAGATTTACTGTCCAGGTTCCAATAAGGCGGCTTTCACAAAACCGATGCGCTCTCCAAACTTCACTTTCCACCAAAACTTATTGGTTTCTTCTACTAATAATACTTGTTCTCCTACGTCTAGTCGTTTCATGACACTAGAACCAGAAGTGGCTTCTTCTCTTAAACTCGTTTTTTGAGTCAATAAGAATATTCCTCTAGCCTGTTCGATATCTCCTTCAGCGGGTCCTTCATTAAAATCCTCTCCGCTAGTACTATTGTCCGCCAATGTTTCATCAAAAGGCTGGTCTTCATAAGAGGGAGAAGTGTTAACGGCCACAGGTCTAGCGGGGCTATCCATGATGGGTTTCGGTATCATCATGAATTCTTTCTGTAAAGTCGTTTTAGTTGCTCTGAACTGGTAAATTTCCTTTTGGAAGCCCCAGTTTTCCACATGCATTTCATGCGTTCCGGGCTGGGCAAAGAGGACAATATCAAATTCACCTCGGGGATAGCGACTCGTATGAATCAACTCTCTAAAGCCATCTCCATTGATTTTATAAATATCGACATATGCTGCGTCTACCACTTTTCCGCTGCTAGAACTCTTTGTTGTCCCTCTAAACACAAAATAACCTTCAAAGTTATGTGGACGTACGCCTTGTACGGTATCACCGTTTATATTGTTTTGCTCGGCCAACAAGGCCTCTTGTGCTTGCTTTTTAGCCTCTTCCAAATCTTCGGCAATTTGTTGCTCTTCTCTTTTTTCTTCATAGCCTCTTCCCCAGACCACATTCAGTCCCATTCTAACATTGGTGGCTTGGGTAGTACCTGGACTCACTATACCTAAAACATTATCAGTGGAGAAATAGCCTTGTAACGGACCTAAGTCGATCGTCAAGCCTAAGCCTAAGTTGATAAAGGAATTATTGAATACGGAGTAAGAACCGCCAGCATGTAGCCATTTGAGGACTTTCATCTGGTAAGAAAAAGCAGCACCAATATCCACTCTATTAGGATAAAAGCGAGCATTAGCCACCACTCCAAAGTATTGTTCGGGCATCACCTGATACTTCAGTCCTGCATAGATATCTCCCGTCAATTTGGTTTGATAATCAGGTAAACTGCCTTCTGCCTTTGTCGATAAGTCATCCGCTACTTGATCTATATAATCTGTTAGAAAAGTATCCAATTGAGTAGGCAAGATCATAGGGTCACCTATTTCGGCGCTAGTCAGCTGACTTTGCCATTTCAGTAACCCAAAGTTGGACGCACTAGCAGATAGCTCCAAATCATCGTTTACCTTGTATTGCATTCCCAGATCGACGCTGGCTCCGTAATTACCGGCTACATATAAAGGAAAGCGTTTGTCATTTTGAAAACGGTAGATTCCCGCGCCCATCACCGCGATGTTTCCTTCTACTTCATAACCAGGCTCACCAGTACTTCCCGAACCAGAGCTTCCTTCATAGGAATTGAAAATAAGGCCATTGTTTGTAGAGTATACATTCTCTAGTCCCGTTAGCAATCGAAAGCGGATTCCAAGATTGAATTTGTCACTAAACTCGCGAGCATAGGCCAAGGCCAAAGCGCGGTAATGCGAACCTTGAAACATCAGGTCTTGCAAATCATAGAACCCACCTTTAGAAATGACATCATTTTGATCATCTGCTAGTATATCTATAGCTCCATAAGGATAATTAATACTAGTTTCGACGTGATCAGAAAGGCTCCCGTAAAAGAAATGTTTTCCCAAGCGGAGGCCTACACTAAAGATTTCTACCTCTCCACTACCACCGATAAAGTTTTGTTCGGCGATAGAGCTTAAGGCCATTTCAAAATCAAGTTTCCGACTACCTGTAATAGCATTCATTACCCCAGCTTGTCGGTAAGAAAAGCCATTGTTACTGCCCCCCACTCCAATAGAAGAAAGGAATGGAGCACCTACTGTTAATTTTGCATTTGGGATGAAGCTGGGATTCATTTGACTTCGCTGCATGACATTTGCGAAGTGGTAAAAGTTTAAGTCTCTTTGTGCGTCAAGTGTAGTTGTACCAACTAGAGATACTAAAAGTATCCCCAAAACCGCAAGTCCTATTCTGTTGCATACAGCAATATGACCAGTGTTTCCCCTTTTGAAAGTTGGATTGTTGTTCATGAGAAATCGGCTTTAAAGATGAATAAATACGTGCTTAGTATGTGTGTCCGCATATGAACACAGTGTTTATTGATAAAAGTGAAAATCTTCTGTTCTTTGTTGTAGGTATGTATGGTTAAGCCGAGGGCCCTAATGGCACATAGCCAAGGGGGTTACCATTGTCTGTTTTGGACAAAAAGTGAACTGGGATAAAGGGGGGATAGGAGTTTGTAAAAACTGGAATACCAAAAAGATAAAATCGTGTAGTCTTAAAAGTAGCGTTGCATGATTAGCTTAACACACTGCAGTAAAAATAGGAGTTTCACCTACTTGCAGCAGTGGTTACACACGCAGTATATACGAGCTAAATATTAAAAGGATGCAATATTTAAAAAAAATAGTTATTTGCTTAAACATCCTAACATTAGGGGGAGAAACATTTTCTTATCAAAGAAAAACGGTAGGTA
>CAJXUM010000326.1 GCA_913060855.1 uncultured Lewinella sp.
AGATCAGCCTCGGTCTCGTGGGCTCGGAGATGTGTATAAGAGACAGGCCTTCGACAATTTAATGCGGATAAACCGTTGTTTAAATTAGAGGGAATGATTCAGGATATTCGAATCTTGCAACAAAAGGGACTCTTTGAGCAAGCCTTAGGCGTCGTTAAGAAAGTAAAAAAAGAACTAGCAGAACGCTATGAAAATGAGCTCAAGGCTTTTGAAGTACTGCAATTGGAGCGGCGTATTATCTTAGCCATGCGGCAGGCCGACTATAAAGTCTTGGCCGCGCTGCAGGAAGCCTCTCGTATTCAATGGCAAAAGGTGAGCCTCATTCTAGCAACGACAGATGACTTTGAAAATATACTCTACCGCATTCGTAGACTCCATTTTCTAGAAAACTTTGCACTCTCTGCGGTCAATAGCAAACTGCAAGAAGATATGGAGGGGGTTGTGGATTTACCCTTTGAGGCCAATTTGCAAGCCCTAGCCACCCTATCCCACTATTATATTTATGTCGAATCGGATCCAGACCGAGCCATATCTTACATTCAGAAGCTACTCGAACAATTTGAAAATCATAAATACCGGAAGAACCGCTATCCCGAGAACTACGTGCAAACGCTGATCTTGTTCTTCAATCGATCGGTTCAAGCTGATCGAATTAAGGCATTTGCACCTACCATTCAGAAGATTCGAACCATTCTTAGTGATAATACGGATCTTTTTCCCAATGCAAGCACAGGCCCGAATCAAATCGAATTATCCACCGGGACTGTAATACAATACCGATTGATGGCTATATTGGCCAACTACTACAATTACAATTGGTTCGCCGCCGATGCCCCAGATGCTATGGAGCAGATCGCACTACTGCTTCGCCGAAAGCCCAATATCCCCGCGGCTTTGCTGGAGACACTTTATTTTAATATTGCCTCTTATAATGTATTGGCTTACCAGTTTGAACGGGCGCGCCTCTTCCTCGATCATATTTTTATTTCTTACCCTAAAAGGGGCGGAAAGGCAGATGAATACCGACCTTTCGAAGCTGAAGTATTAGAAGGCGTACTTTTGTTTGAGCAAAGCCGAAAACAGTCCGATAAAGAAGGGGTGGAACAAAAACTCGCTTACCTGCTGGCTATCATCAGCCAACAAAAGAAAGAGTCCGTCAAGCGGATGGCTCGTAGCTTTATAAGTCGGCTCAATTTATTACTATTCGAAACGGATGACCAAATCGTATTAAATACCTTCAAGTCTATGTTGAAAGGCCTCGATCGAAAAGAAGCGGCCCAGCATGGCTTTATCACCTTCCGCTTATGGGTAGACAAAAAAATAGCTGAATTGACTTAGAGACTGTTTTGAAACATGTCACTAATTTTCTTATGCGTCTTTTCTCATGATTCTTCAGCTTTTTTTCGGTCAATAGCTAAGGCTATCCAGCCTGGCGGCTCGACAGGTTCACCTCAAAAAGAGCTTTGCCTAATGAAAAAATACATCATAATAATTCTCAGCACACATTTCAAAACAATCTCTAAGGCATCTGAAGTTTCGCTTAGAAATACCTAAGCCAACTTCAGATGTCTAAGCGGATACTAAAAACTAAGTCGAATACCGATAGCGATATCTGCCAAATCAATGGCCTCGCCTTCATCCCCTGATGTAAAGCCCTTTAAGTAACGAAGGGCGGCTTGGATAGACACTAAGTCGGTTATTTCATAGTAAGGAGCAACGGTAACGCCTATTTGCGGGCTAACATCGCTGAAAGAATTCCCTGAGCTGCCATTGAAACCATTGTTGTAATTGATAAAAGCGGCACCACCTGTTAATAAGAGGGGCAACCGTAAATCATTGGTTATACCCACATTGTAACCAATCGATCCATGGATAGCTGATCCTCCTTCTAGGTTCTTGTTGTCGAAAGACTCAATCAGTGCCGATGAAAACTGCAATCGACCCATGATGTTTTGATACTGGAGTTCTCCGAACACGCTGATGAGGTTACCTGCATCTTCTCTTTCACCATAGTTTAAGGTTGGAGCATACCCAAAAGAAGCCCCCAAGGAAATAGATAGATCTTTTCCATTGTCCTGTGCTGTAAGGGAGAGAGTGCTCAGCCAAAGCAAGGATAAAAGGAGGAAGTTTTTAGGGATAGAAAAAAAGATAGTGTTTCTGTTGAAATTCATTGTATTGTGTTTTTTTCAATAAGGAATGACACGGTTTTTTTTCAAACTAGATATTACTTCCAACCTGATCGATCATTCAAGTGACAAATACAATGTTACGTTCGATTAACCCTCCCTACTGTATTTAGTAGGTGGACAAAGGGGGGACATTCTTATATATTTATAAATTGAGTGGAAATTATGAGAGAATTGAGCGCAATAAATAGAAAAGGCCCTGCAAAATGCAGCGCCTTTAGCGCCTCCTCAAGGACTTGAACCTTTGCCGATGACTATCGGCATACGGATTAACAGTCCTGGTCAGAAGGTGAATATTTAGCAAGGAGTCGTTCGGTGATTTGTGGGTAGAGCTTAAGGTTTCGAATATAGGTTTTGGATTTCATCCGTTTGATATGAGCTTCGACCTGTTTAGCCTGGCTTTTGTCATGACATTGAATGGTGAAAAATAAATCCCAAGGTTTTCCTCGAGCGGACCATTTGTTGTCATAGAAATCCGTGTTGTGCTTATGGAGCCTGAGTTGTACATCATGCGTTTCTCCGATATAAAACCGGTCAATGCTGTGTGAATAGAGCACGTAAACGAAGTGCATATTGTGGATAAATTGAGCGCAATAAATAGAAAAGGCCCTGCAAAATGCAGAGCCTTTAGCGCCTCCTCAAGGACTTGAACCTTGGACCTACGGATTAACAGTCCGCCGCTCTAACCAGCTGAGCTAAGGAGGCTTTTTAGTCTATTAAGATTGCCCTTTCTTTAAAAGAGCGACGCAAATCTACTACTTTAGGAATAAAAGTGCAATATTTGCGAAAATTATTTTCAAATAATAATATCCATGAGTTTATTAACCGTTGGTACTGTTGCTTTTGATGACGTAGAAACGCCCTTTGGTCGCGCTGAAAAAATTGTTGGCGGCGCTGCTACTTATATAGCCCTTTCTGCTTCTTATTACACAGATGAGATTAAAATAGTTTCCGTCATTGGAGATGATTTTCCCAAAGACGTTCTATCCTATATGGAAGGAAGAGGTATAGACCTAGAAGGACTTCAGGTAAAGGAAGGAGAGAAATCTTTCTTCTGGGCTGGAAAGTACCGAGATAATATGAACGAAAGGGATACGCTTGATACACAACTCAACGTATTGGCTGATTTTGACCCTGTGCTTCCCGCTTCCTACTTAAATGCGGAATATGTCATGCTTGGTAATCTCACACCCTCTGTTCAGAAACGTGTGATTGAGCAAATGCCTAAACGACCTAAGTTGGTCGGGATGGATACGATGAACTTTTGGATGGATACCGACATGGAGGGATTGAAAACCGTGTTGAAGTTGGTAGATGTCCTACTCATCAACGATGAAGAAGCCCGACAGTTGTCTGGAGAGTATTCATTGGTGAAGGCGGCAGCGCTTATCCACCAAATGGGCCCTAAGACGATTGTGGTGAAAAAAGGAGAGCACGGAGCACTCTTGTTTCACAAAGGAGAAGTGTTTTTTGCACCCGCTCTTCCGCTTGCGGAAGTCTTCGATCCAACGGGCGCTGGAGATACCTTTGCGGGCGGATTTATGGGCTATATGGCTTCTACAGATGACCTGTCTTTTGAAAACATGAAGCGTGCGGTTATCTACGGCTCAGCGATGGCTTCCTTTTGTGTAGAAAAATTTGGTATTGAACGATTGAAAGAATTGAGTGAGGATGAGATTACAGAAAGAATCGTCCGCTTTGTGCAGTTGGTCAATTTCGATGCTAAATTGAAAGTATAAAGAACTACCTAGCTTAGTGAAGTTGTTTTGAAATGGACAGCTGATTTAGTTGTAAGCTCCATTTTAAAACAACTTCATTCCTTATTAGCAAGCTGCCCACAGGCGGCATCAATATCTTTTCCGCGGCTACGTCTGACCGTCACCATGACATCATGCTCCCGTAGATAGCGGGCAAAGTCATCTATTTGATGTTCAGTCGATTTTAGAAATGGTGCGCCATCAATGGGGTTATACTCGATGATATTGACCTTTACGGGAAAAGCTTTACAGAGTTTTACCAGGTTGGCAGCGTCTTCTAGACTATCATTAAAGTTCTGGAAAGTGATATATTCGTAGCTGATGCGATTGCGGGTCTTGCGATAGAAATAATTGAGCGACTCCATCAAGGCGGCCAAATTGTTTTGCTCATTGATCGGCATGATATCATTGCGCTTCACATCATCTGCTGCATGTAAAGAGAGCGCAAGATTAAACTTGACTTCATCATCGGCCAACTTCTTGATCATCTTAGCGATACCAGCCGTACTTACCGTAATCCGCTTTGGGGACATATTGAGCCCCTCCGGGGAGGTGATGAGATCAATGCTTTCCATCATATTGCGGTAGGCTAATAATGGCTCCCCCATTCCCATATAGACGATGTTTGTCAAGGGATGGTCAAAGGCCTCCATGGTCTGTTCGTTGACCATGACGACTTGGTCATATATTTCAGCAGCATCCAGGTTGCGGAGGCGCTTCATACGGCCCGTTGCACAGAACTTACAACTCAGGCTACAACCCACTTGAGAGGATACACATACTGTATACCGGCGATCTGCTGGAACCGGAATAAGAACTGATTCTATCAAATGGCCATCATGTAGCTGGAACCGAGATTTGATGGTACCATCCAAGCTTTTCTGTACTTTATCAACAGTGATGGCATTGATAGTAAAATGTTCAGGTAAGCTTTGTCGTAAACTTTTGGGAAGATTGGTCATTTCCTCGAAGGAGCGAGCACTTTTTTTCCATAACCACTCATGCACTTGCTTGGCTCTAAACTTGGGTTCCCCTAGGCCCACCAATAGGTCAATCAAAGAGGGGAGTGACAACTGCCTTATATCCTGTTTTTCTATACTTGCCATCATTTCACAAAGATACGCTATTATAATTCTTCAACAATTTCTATCCACACCTTTGTCTTTGCCTCGTTTAAATGGCCCGGCACTGTTCCTCCATCCAAGCTACTTCCTCCGGCGACAAATGAGGCGACAATGTATCAAACACTTTTTTGTGGTACTGGTTTAACCAGTCTATTTCTTTCTTCTCGAGTAAGCTTATGTCAATCAACTTTTGATCGATAGGAAATAGCGTGACGGACTCAAAAGCTAAAAATGGTCCAAAACCTTTACTGGTAGAATCAATGGTCAATAGGAGATTCTCAATACGAATACCATATTCCCCTGTTTTGTAAAAGCCTGGTTCATTGGAAGTCAGCATTCCCACTTCAAAAGCGGTACTCCCCCTAGAAGTGGTGCCAGATGTAGCAAACCCTTGCGGAGGTTCGTGCACATTTAGGAAAAAGCCTACTCCATGCCCCGTACCGTGGCCATAATTGAGTCCTTCTTGCCAGAGAAATTGTCGAGCTAATGTGTCGAGTTGTACACCTGTTGTTCCTTTCGGAAATTGTATTTTGGCTAAGGCGATATGCCCTTTTAGAACAAGTGTAAAATGCCGTTTTTGTGCGGCTGAAGGAGTGCCAAGTGCGGTAGTCCTCGTAATATCCGTGGTACCTTGTAGGTATTGTCCACCAGAGTCCAAAAGTAATATTCCTTCTTTTTTAATGGTAGCACAGGTATCGACTTCAGGATGATAGTGTATAATGGCGCCATTCGCCAAGTATCCCACAATTGCAGCAAAACTTTCACCATAGTAATCACCTTGCGCTGCGCGGAATGTATTTAGCTGTTGGGCTACCTCCACTTCCGTGACAGTAGTGACCTCCAATTGATCCGTTAGCCATCGATAAAGCTTAGTGAGAGCGATACCATCTTTAATCATCGCTCGCTTGATGTGCTGAATTTCCGTCTCATTCTTAATGGCTTTCAATTGTCTAGCAATAGTAGGCCCTTCCAATTGCTTACGAGGCGGAATCGCATCAAACAACCTGATACTCACCGTCTCGAAGTCACATAGAACGTTTTGCTTAGATCCCAATTCCTTGAGGAAAGGAGTAATGGCTTCGTAGGGTTTTAGAATAATTCCATCAATTTGGAATTTGTCTTTTAGTGCTTGCGGAATTTTTGCTTCGTCCACAAATAGATAAGAAAGGATATGCCCTACCATTAAATAAGCAATACAAACTGGATTGTAGTCCACATCTTGAGAGCGTATATTGAGGATCCAGGCAATATCATCTAAGGTCGTGACGAGTTGGAATCCCGCATTTCTCTCTTTTAACGTTTCGGCTATCCGGTTGAGTTTTTGAAGGCGAGATTCTCCAGTTGTGGATTCAGGCAATTCAAAAACGAGCTGTTGGGGTAGAGAAGGCCTATCTTTTATCCATACACCATCCTCTAATTGAAGATCATGGCGAATCTTGATTCTTTTGGCCCAAAAAACTTTTTTCATGTAGGCTACCTGACCAACCGTGAAAAGGCTACCATTAAAACCAATCGTAGATTTTGGTGGCAAGTGCTGAGCGAGCCAGGGAATGTGTTCGGGGGCATGAGGAACGAGCTGTCGGTGTAATTCGATGCCTGAATCTTGAAGTTGTTCTTCAGCTTGTAAAAAATAACGAGAATCGGTCCATAGGCCTGCCGTTTTTTGAGTGACAACTAAAATACCTGCAGAACCGTTAAACCCACTGAAGTGCGTACGTGTTTTCCAATAGTCGGCTACATATTCACTTTGATGGGGGTCGGCGCTAGGAATAAGATAAGCTGCTATGTTCTGTTTTTTCATAGCGTTGCGTAATGCAATTAGGAGCTGTCTCTTATACACATCTCCGAGCCCACGAGACCGAGGCTGATCT
>CAJXUM010000327.1 GCA_913060855.1 uncultured Lewinella sp.
CCTCGGTCTCGTGGGCTCGGAGATGTGTATAAGAGACAGATATACGCCTGATCCGGGTACACCTTCTGGTAAGTTTTCATCCGCTTCGATAGCCGCTACCATAATATTGGGAAATTTTCGGCAAATGGAGAGATCGATCATTCCGGTTTCGCCAGTAGGTAATCCCGTTTTTACTTTCTTCCAATTTTTCCCACCATCCGTACTCTTGAATAAACCGCCTTCTTCTCCACCACTTGTATACCAATAAGGCTTCCGTAATCGGTGATAAAATCCAGCGAATAGTACAGAAGGGTCATTTGGATGCATAATAATTTCCGTGCAGCCTGTCTTCCCATCATTCGGCAAACCTCCAGCCAGTTTTTCCCAACTTAAACCACCATCTTCCGTTTTAAACAGTCCTCTTTCACCTCCATACCCCCACAAGTGCCCCACGGCTGCCACATAAACAATCGATGGATTGCTAGGATGCAATGTGATGGCCGCAATATGATGTGTGTTTTTTAATCCCATATGCTGAAAGGTCTTTCCACCATCTGAAGACTTGTAAATCCCATCTCCCCAACCACTACTATTCCTATTGGCAGCCTCCCCAGTTCCGACCCAAATGATATTGGGATCAGCTTGATTTAAGGCTATTGCACCAATTGACCCCGCACCATAGCGATCGAAAATGGGATCCCAACTCATACCAGCATTGGTAGATTTAAACACCCCTCCTGAGGCCGAGGCACACAATACATGACGATAATCGGTATGCAAGGCATCTACGGCAGCAATGCGTCCCATCATATTCGCCGGGCCAATGTTGCGCCAACTAAGATCCTGGGAAAATACATTATCTAAGCGTTGAGCAGCTGTCGAGGAACTCAGACAGAGAGATACCAATAGAAGGGAAAATATCTTGTACATATGGGTCTAGTTTCTGATTCAATGTAAAGTCTAATCAAAACTAAGAATATCCACTAATTTATCCATCAATTTTCCAGATGATATCTGACAATAAAAAATGTCTCTGCCTTACAGAAAGACAGAGACATTTTGTAATCAAAAACAGAATCGGCTTAGCTAGCAGGGCCTACATTAAAAGCGACTTCCAGCTTATCCCAGCGTAAGGCAATTTCACTGGCTCGAACGACAAATTCTAGCCTTTCTACTTGCTCATCCAATGCTTTGGGCGTTACGTCTACACGCAAGGCATCCTTAGCCTCATCATAGTTGGAATCACCCCACTGATCAGTATCCTTGTTGAAGATGATAGTCCAACTATCTTCATTAGGGATAGAAAAAATGGCATACTTACCCGCAGCTAAGGTTTGTCCTTCAATGCTAACATCTTTAGACAATTCGATAGTTGTTGCTTCGTTAGCACCTGTTCGCCACACCTCTCCATAAGCCTCCAAATCGCCCCAAATGGTACGACCTTTTACAGCAGGGCTACTATAGTCAAGCTTGATATCGGCTCCAGCAATTTGTCCAGTTACTTCTTTGGGTGGACTAGGACGAGTCGACTTATCTTCTTTTGGTGCTTCTTTTGTTTCCGTGCTAGCGGTTGTTTCTTCCGCAGCATCTTCCTGACTAGCCTGCGTACTAGGACCACAAGCCAGCATAAATAAACATAGCAGACATGCTATCCCTTTGACAATGTTCTTCATGATTGTAAATATTTTGGCGACAAATTTATTATTTTATTATTTAGAATAGGCTTTATGCTGAAATTCAAACAAATCACCTACTAATGAGTTCAAATCAATTTGTAGAAATAACTGATTTAACTCAACACACAGTAGTCTTCATTCAATTGTCTCTGCCCAGAGCAAAATTCACGTCGATACTCACTAGGCAAGAAACCCGCATAAGGCTGGAATAGTTCTCCGAAGGTATTCACTTCTGTATTACCAACCGCAAACATTGCCTCATTAATGTTTAGATCCGAATTTCTTACCATCGTTTAGCTTCTTTGATCCATAGCCGTTGAATATCACCCCTAGTGGGACAGCCCGTAGCCGGCTTGAAGCGCCGAATAAGGTTGCGCCGGCTCATCCCAAACTGTCTCGCCAAGTCAAAAAACAAATCTGTCAAAGGTACTATCGTATGATATTCGTTGTACAACCGACAAAAAAAAATCTGGCGAGAGCAACCTTTTTTGCTCAATTCTCCCCTTTTAGTAAAAGAATACCTATGCAGAGACTATTACCTTATTACAGCTTACTCTCCATCGTTTTCCTTATCGGTTGTATACAAGCCTTCGTTGTGGGTGTTCCTAAAACGATCAAGAGTCACCCCGTCATAAATCATCTTTTGACGCAGCCAGATCAAAGTGCCTTAATGGTCATTAAAAATGATTCTATCGTATTGGAAAGGAATATTGATACAGCCCTGCCTTTAGCCAGTATATCCAAAATAGTCATCGCTATAGTCTATGCTGAATCGGTCGCTGCGAGGAGTCTAGACCCAGAACAACTAATCGATATTTCTGCATTAGAGAGATTCAATATTGATGACGAAAACTACGCCAATTGGAAGGATTTAGGAGAAGAGGAAGGCTGGTTAAAAGATCAAAAGGTGGCACTAAAATATATCGCGCAGGGCACTGTTAGGCTTAGTGTCAGTACCAATGCCGATTTTCTAATAGACTTGGTCGGAATAGATACCATCAATCAGTGGTTAGAAAATCACAACCTCCAGCAGCATGGGCTTATTTTTCCCTTTAATGCATCTGCTATTTTAAGTTATAATAGCCATCAATTGGATCAGAAAACGTTTATAGAACAGATGGCCCAGATGACAGATGAAGTCTACTATCAAAAAACCTTGGCCATCCAACAAAAACTATCGGCTGACCCAAAAGGGTCCTATAAGCAATCCCTACCTCAGAAAAATGCCAGTAATAAAAAATACCTCAAGATTTGGTCCGATCATTTTACTAAAGCAACAGCACAAGATTATGCTTATATATTGAAGCTGCTCAGCCAAAGACAATCTGATGAAGGAGGCATTCAAACACAATTAGATTTCCTATTTGAAGATTGGACTTTCCAAGAGAATCCGGGTATTGACCAACAACTCGACCATCTTGCTTATAAAGGAGGGAGCACAGGATATTTACTCAACACCGTACTCTATACAACTGATAAACAAGGAAACCGTAGCATTGTCATTGCCTTTTTGAATGATCTAAAACCTAGAAAACACCAGTTAATGGGAAAACTAATCAGTGATTTTGTATTCAAATTGGCGATGGATCAGACTTTTGTAACCGACACGAAAGAAGCACTGAAAGGTCCACACTAGCGCCCAAATGGAAGGATCAAGCCCAACATAGGAAGCTGTTGTGCCATTTCTCCACTTACCCCTACCGCCGTAAGTCCTACATCCCAATGTATCCGTTTTCCTAAAAGACGGATACCAGTATTGGAAAAACCAAAAAAAGGATTCGGTATCCACCCATTTTCGGTCACAAATGCCCAACGACGAGAAATACGGTATTGTGCACTAAACAGTAAAATAGGTTGTACTGAAAAACCTCCTTCAATTAGCCCAAATCCTATGCCCATACTGATGTTTCTATCTTGCTTTCCATAGGTCAACGTACCCAATACAAAGCCAAGATCCATAAAAACATCGGTATCAGGAATCTCCATAAACAAAGCGCCCAGTCCCAAATGCCATTCATCTTTTCCAATGGGTATGGAGACTTTCGGATTCAAGGAGAAAGCGGGAGAATAGGGTCGCATGCTATCTATAGCGGCCAGTAAAGTCAACCACTCAAAGGTCAATCCTATGCTGAATTCATCCGATGCGCCATACTGTATTTGATGTAAAAAAAGAGTGAAGTTTTGATAGCTAAAATCTCCTTTCTCCAAGCCTAATCCAGTGGGTACTAAAAAGACACCATGGCTATTAGGAAGGGAAGGCCAAACTTTAGTCGTCTTGGAAATAGTATCGCCTTGAGTCGATTGAGCAAGTAAGACAAAAGGCCAAAAGCAGATGAGGCACCAGCCAATGAATCGTCGTAATCTAAACCCTCCAGATCGCATCATCTAGTGCATGGGACAACCACAATCACTGGCCCGGCAACTAGCCATTAAAAGAGTCAGAGCAAAGAGAAAAAAAATACGGACCGATCTTTGATTGAAAAAAATGTACAGCTTGGCGTATAATTGCATAGTCTTACTTTTAAAATGGATGGCTTAGACTTCTGACGTTTTAGCTGGGCCTTTATCTCCGTTAATGGCTGAAGTCTAGTGGAGAAAGGACCAAAACATACTTACATCATGTATGATATGATCAAGTTCTAGCCCCTAAAATTAGTAAATTACTTGATTCTCTTTGCCTAAATATTGTTAAAACCCTATGAAAACAAGCTCGTCTATTCCGGGTAAAAAACGCATTCTAGTAGCCGTACTAGATTGGGGCTTAGGGCATGCCGCCCGCTGCGTACCCTTAGTAGAAAGCCTTTTGCAGGAAGGGCATGAGGTAATTCTCGGAGCTAATGGGCGGGCCGCACACTTACTTGAGATGGAGTTTCCTAATCTCCTTTTAGAAAATCTCCCTTCTTATCGCATCCGGTATTTTTCTAATAATATGTTCTTCAATATCGGCATTCAATCGCCTAAAATTATATCGGCAGCTTGGCGTGAATACCGGAAACTGGCGCAACTAATTGAAAAACACCAACTGGATATCGTTATTTCCGATAATCGCTTTGGATGTTTCAATACTACGATTAAAAGTATTTTCCTCAGTCATCAGCTGTGGATTAAAATTCCATTTCGACCTTTGGAGATTATCGTCAACCGGATCAATCATTGGGTCATTAAACAATTCGATGAATGCTGGATCCCCGACTGGTCGGATGAAAACCGTTTGGCGGGAGAACTCAGTCGCCCGATTGTGGGTATTCCTCATAGATATTTGGGTATACTCTCTCGTATGAAGAAAGGGCCTCCACTACAAAAAAGACCGCTAGTAGCCATTCTGTCTGGGCCAGAGCCTAAACGGACGGAACTAGAGCGCTTACTCATCCAGCAGGCCCAACAATTGAATAAAGAAATCGTCATCGTGCAAGGGAAGCCAGAAGCAAAAGAAAAACCTATTAAGCGGCTATCCGATTCCGTGCAACTCATCCCAGCCTTATCTGGTGTCGAATTAAACCAACTTGTAAATGAGGCCAGCGTGCTGATTTGCCGATCGGGTTATAGTAGTCTAATGGACCTCGTACAAATGCAGAAGCAGGCTATACTCATTCCAACACCTGGTCAAACAGAACAGGAATACTTAGCGCAGAAGTACAGTTCTGAGGGGCTATTTTTTTCGCAGCCTCAATCCAGTTTCCAGCTCGAACAGGCGCTAAACGCTATTGGGAATTATCCAGGATTTGGTGCAAAGCATTCCACGCTGGAGCAAGAAGCCCTAATCCAAGAAGCAGTAGCCTCTCTCTAGAAAAGGATCCTTCCCAATTGGTTTACTTCTTATTAAAGGAATTCATTGTAAAATTGAGCCCGATTGCGGCAAAGCTTTTGGCCGTATCTGCCGCATATTGAAGTAGGCTTCCTAACTGATCTCGTTCGTCACTGGTCCATTTTCCTAGAACGAAATCTATTTGGCGCCCTTTTGAAAAATCATCCCCAATACCACAACGAAGCCGCGCATAATTATTTCCGCCTGTCATCTGATCGATATCTTTCAGCCCATTGTGTCCTCCATCACTGCCCTTACCCTTCAGTCGTTGCTTCCCAAAAGAGAGGTTCAAATCATCCATAATGACTAGAAGATTCTCTTTGGGGATTTTTTCTTTCTGTAACCAATAGCGAACAGACTTACCACTCAGGTTCATATAAGTCGAGGGTTTTAGTAAAACCAACGTACGCCCCTTGTACTTACCCTTAGCAACATCCCCTAGGTGAAGGTGTTTCCAACTTGCACCCAATTCCTTGGCCAGAAGATCAACTACTTCAAAGCCGATATTATGGCGAGTATCATCATATTTAGCGCCCATGTTTCCAAGGCCCACTATCAAGTATTTCATTAGATCTGGCTCTTTTGAAGCTTTCTTAAACCACGATGTTAACCAGCTCAACATTAGACTGCAACATCAAAATCACGCAAAGCATTATTAAGGGAAACCTTTTTATCGGTACTTTCTTTACGGCTTCCAATAATTAAGGCACAAGCTACTTGATAATTTCCCGCAGGGAATTCTTTTGTATAAGTACCAGGAATAACCACCGAACGAGCAGGCACTCTACCCCGGTAGGTTACCGGTTCTTCTCCCGTCACATCAATAATTCTAGTGGACTTGGTCAATACCACATTGGCACCCAATACCGATTCCTTTTCTACTCGCACCCCCTCTACTACTATACATCTAGAACCAATAAAGCAGTTATCTTCAATAATGGTTGGCGTAGCTTGTAATGGCTCTAACACTCCACCGATTCCTACACCACCACTCAAGTGTACATTTCTACCAATCTGACCGCATGAGCCTACCGTTGCCCAAGTGTCTACCATCGTTCCGCTACCTACCCAAGCACCGATATTAACATAGCTTGGCATCAGTATCACTCCCTTTTCTAGGAAAGCACCATGACGAGCAATAGCGTGAGGAACTACGCGTACTCCTTTTTCTGCATAATTCCTTTTCAATGGAATTTTGTCATGAAACTCAAAAGCACCGATTTCAATGGTCTCCATCTTTTGAATCGGGAAATACATCACAACGGCTTTTTTCACCCAGTCGTTTACCTTCCACTCATCTCCATCAGGTTCTGCTACACGTAGCTGACCCAAATCCAATTGATTAATAACTTCTCGAATAGCCGCTTGTGTATCCGCTTCTTTCAATAAGGCACGATCATCCCACGCTTTGGATATAACCTGTCTCTTATACACATCTCCGAGCCCACGAGACCGAGGCTGATCTC
>CAJXUM010000328.1 GCA_913060855.1 uncultured Lewinella sp.
GTCTCGTGGGCTCGGAGATGTGTATAAGAGACAGACTTAAGACCGCGAACGAGCAGAGCTCGTCTCGGACATCCAATATTAGATATTCAAAAATGCATTCTCCTCAAGAGCAGTTGAAACTCAGACTTCAGAAGTTACCCTAGTCTTATCCTTGGAAAACTGCTGAAGTCTTGCTCGTAGTCTCACATCTACTCCGTCCGAATCGCTTCTATGGGATTGCCCCTAGCAGCTCGAATCGCTTGGAAGCTAATCGTCACCACAGCAATAAGAATGGCCAATAGACCTGACAATAAGAAATCTACCCAGCTAATGGGTGTAGGATAGGCATAGTCTTCCAACCATTTCTGCATCATATACCAAGCAATAGGCACGGCTAGCACAAAAGAGGCAAATACCAACAATAGGAAGTGACTGGTCAATAATTGTATTAAGCTATTGACCGAAGCGCCCAAGACTTTTCTTATCCCAATTTCTTTGCTTCGTTGCTCTGCCATGAAGGCCGACAAAGCAAATAGGCCGAGACAAGCTACAATTATCGCCAAGATGGCAAAGCTGCTAAAAATACGTTCCATACGCTGCACATCTGCATACATATAAGCGTAGCTCTCATCTAGGAAGGTATAGCGAATGGGTTGGTGTGGGGCGAATTGATCCCAGCTTGCCGTAACCTGTGCTAAGAGGGCTGGCATGTCCTCGCTAGTCACCTTCGCAGATATAATATTGGCGCCATTGCCGATTGCCATACACAGCGGTCCGATATCATTCTTAAGCGACTCAAAATGGAAATCTTCTACTACGCCGATAATGGGCCAGCTAGTTCCTGAGTTAGTGATGCGTTGCCCAATCGGATCTTCCAAATGTAATTGATCCACCATCTGTTGATTGACCAATACTCCTTGAGAATCAGTGGGCATTTCTATTGAAAAGTCTCGTCCGGCTACGATCTTCATCCCCATCGTTTCGACATAATCGTGATCGATGCGCCACATTTGGCCCGATACAACTGGGTCTTCATTGACCTTACCCTCTTTCCAAAATCCATTCCCATTTCGTTTGGTCCCCGTAATCGGTAAATAATCACTTACGGACACCTGCTTTATCATGGGCATATCCAGCAGGTTCTGCTTGAAGGTAGCTACCTTATCATCTAAAGTGTTAGCCCCTTGGATCAGCAGGACCTGGTCTTTGTCGAATCCAATTTCTTTGTTGAGGATAAAATCCATTTGCCGATGAATAATGGCAGTACCAATAATCAAAATAATGGAGGTGGTAAACTGAAAAATAACTAAGCCGCTACGCATACGTGAGCTTTTACTCCCCATACTGATTGCTCCTTTCAATACATTGATGGGCTTAAACCCTGACAAATAAACAGCAGGATAGAGCCCCGCCATTAGTCCCACTCCAATAGCCCCTATCAATAGGGTTGGGAAAAGCCTCCAATCGGTCCACGGAAAAGTAAGGGTTTTGGCAGCCACTTCATTGAAGAAAGGTAGTAATCCCCAAGCCAAGAAAGTACCCAAGACAAATGACATCAAACTAAATAGAATCGACTCAGTGAGAAACTGATTGATCAAGTTGCTCCGAAAAGAGCCCACTACCTTACGCAGTCCCACCTCTTTGGCTCTATTGGCCGATTTAGCAGTAGATAGGTTGATAAAATTAATGGTCGCAATCAGCAAAATAAAGATGGCAATCCCTCCAAACAACCACACAAACCGAATATCACCATGCGATAGGCGATCACGGACTCCCTGCGAGGTCAAATGAATAGAAGCAACGGGCTGTAGATCAAAACCGATACCTTTTAGTTCTTCTCTGATGGCTAGGTTACCTTCCGCTTCCTCTACTGGAATCACATATTTCTCAACGATGCCCATCAGCTTTTCCTCTAGTTGAGCTTCATCGGTTCCCGGCTTCACTTTGATGTAAGTGTGATAATTGGAAGCGCGCCAAAAATTCTGTTCTCCTTCCCAAAATTCTTGGTCTTCCATGGTTCGCCAAAAGTCGAATTCATGGAGATGAGAATTGCTAGGTAAATCCTCCATCACCCCTCCAATTTTATAGGGTCTGGAAAGGTCATTATTCAAAATGAGATTTTTCCCCACGGGATCTTCATTCGGATAGTATTGTTCGGCCTTACTTTTGGAAAGCACAATGGTATTAGGCTGATCCAAGGCATGTTCTAATTCCCCATACACCATCTCCACTTGCAATATTTCCAACAGGGCTTGATCCGCAAAGATGAACCCCTCCTCGTGTGTATTCTCTCGCCGCTCCTCTGGCCTCACCTCAGTGCTCCGCGCACCGAAAAGTGGGCTGGCCAAGAAACGTCCAGCCTGTTCTATTTCTGGATAGTCCTCTACTAGGGCTTTCGCCAAAGGAGCTGGAAAATGTACGCCTCTCTCCGTCTTCCCCTCTGACGTTCTAGTCCCAAGTGCCCGATAGATTTGCTCACTATCTGGATAGTGTTTATCGTAACTCAACTCGTCTTTGATGTATAGGGCTATCAACAAACAGGCTGCCACGCCCAAGGCAAAGCCTCCTATTTTGATTACACTATACATCTTTTGCTTCAGCAATTGCCGCCAGGCAATCTTGAAATTGTTTTTTAATAACATCGGTGATAGATTTGGATTGAAATGCTTGATGGTAGAGAGACGAAAAGAGCGTAGAACATCCCAGGCAAATCGCCTGCGGGCCACTTCCGCTCCGAGGTCTTTTATCCTTTTGTCGAATAGTTCATAGGCATCACCTTGGATTTCTTCCAGTAGTTCAGGGCGGCAATACCATTCCAAGAATCGGTCAGCCCACCGAGGAGGTCCTGTCGGTGTGGGCTTCATAATGGATAGGATTTGGACAGTAGATCGGCGTGATTTCTACGCATATGATAACATTTACAAAAGTAAAAGTAATCTATTTCTTTCACTTTTGCAAATGTTACCAAATTGGAGTGCTTAGTCTAAGCTTACTCTACACGTAAAATCCCTCGCATGCTGGCTGCATGTCCTGGGAAAGTACAAACATAAGGATAGTCACCGGGCTGGGTGGGTGCCTCGAAGAAGATGACATCATTGCTGTTAGGTGTCAATAAGGTGGTGTGAAAGAGTACATCGTCGGAGTCGGGGATGTAGCCTTTCTCCTGCCCTACTAAGCCTAGCGCGACGGCTTGTTCTCCTACAGCATCGGCTTTACCGGGTTTAACCAATAGAAAGTTATGCATCATGTCATCCGGGTTACTGAAGGTCAACCTGATTTTACTTCCAGCTTTGACAGTGATCAAGTTTTTGTCAAACAACATCCCCGCCTTGGAACCTAGGTCAATGCTTTCGTCGGGCCCATTGGTCCAGGAAGCAGGCACCGCTGTAATCCTTTTGGGGCTCACGATATTTGTATTTATACCATCAGCCGTATTGTGCTCGCTGTGATCTGCCATATCCGCACTATCTCCTTTGGGGATGCGGTTTAAGGTGTAGTAAGCCAGCGGATGAACGAGTGGTTTACCCGCTCTATTTTGTACCCCGTTGGCTTTGATTTCGTATACATATCCCAATCTTAAACCAGGAATATATAAGCGTGCACTCAATCCATCTTCTGCCACTTCTACCTTCTGAATGGGCCGTTTTTCTAAATCGACTACCGGACTTCCATAATTATGTCGATACAAATACGTGAAGTCAGAAACCGCATAAGCCGAAGGATCGCCAGCTTTGGCCTTGTCCACCGCTTCTGTAAAGTGGACTAAAAACCCATCCGACTGAATATTAATATCGCGGATTTCAAAAGGTGTTTTCCCATTGTACACCAAACGTTCTATGCCGTAAGGTGATTTACCCGTAGACGCCCAACCTCGATTGGTCATACCTACATACAAGGATTTATCTGGCCCCCATTCAAAACGTAATACGCCGGATGAGAATCCTTCTCTAAAAGGAATACAAGCACCTTGATATACACCATCTACCTTTTCTTGTACTACGCGCATAATTTTACTATGACCTTGATCGCCTACCAACAACTGACCTTTGAATGGTCCGAATTTATCATGGTCGATCAATAGCACATCAGAAGTAGATATCCCCATTAAAGTATGCGGAAACCATACACTTGGCGGCTTGACAGCAGGCTCTTTTTCTTTATAAGAATACAGCGAATACCCCAAAGTATCCGTAATATCTGCCATGGTCAACTTAACTGGGGAGCCTGGCTCTCCACTCCATTTCAAGCCTTCAGGATGTCCCACAAAGTCACCTTTCTCAATATGCGTCATTCGGCCAGAACCTACCCAGTCCCCCTGGTTTTCTGTATAGAAAATATCACCCGCCTCATTGGCACCAAAGCCCGCCGGAGATCGCATACCTACCGCTACAGGTGTCATTTTCCCTTCTGGTGTTACCTCTAGCATCCAACCGCGCCATTTAGACAAACTCGCGCCGCGACCGACCCATCCCAAGTTCAGGGTGATCATCATATTTCCATTGGGCATAATTAGCGGTCCATAGGAATATTCATGGTAATTACCGGCCAAGGGCCAACCGTATATCTTACGGAAACTATCGGCTTTTCCATCCCCATTTTTATCGGCTATTCGAGTCAATTCTGCGCGTTGGGTACAATAGTATTCGCCATCTTTGTAGGCCAAGCCTAATGGCTCATGCAAACCATGCGCGAAGCGAACAAAAGTGGGATTGGCACTAGCTGGATTTTCAATCGTCCAGATTTCTCCGCGACGCGTACAAACCGCCAACTTCCCATCCTCGTCAAAAGCCAATCCACCCGCTTCCATGATTACGCCTTCTGGGATATTTACCTTTTTGATGGCATAATAATCCGATTCCCTTTGTAAAGCGGGAACTTGTGCTGATAGGGTCGTAAAACCTATCGCAAAAAGAAAAAGAAATGAATATAATCTAGCTAACATTTTTCTACATTTTAGACATCAAATAAAGAGAGGCATTTACCAAATCAAAGTATACTGTACCGATGATTTGCCGGCCAAAGGCACTACCAACTGATCCTTATCAGCACCTCCAATTTCCGCTCCTTCCGCATCAATATAATACTGGCCATCTATCCGATACCAACCCGACTCTAGGGCTTCAATAGTCCCTTCGGCCAAGCGCATATACTGATTAGACTTTGTCTTGCCCTCCACTACACTAAGCGTTCTTTCTATATTTCCATCGGGTGTAGGTATGATATGGTCAGTGAATACGACTTCATCAGATCGGTAGCGAAAAACAGGATAACCATCTGCATCGATATCGTAACCCTCTATCAAAAAGCTCGCTGGTATTTCAGTTGGCCATTCTGCATTGAGGCCACTCAATTGCGCAACGGATACGCCCGCAGAAACTTGCGTACTGGCATTACCCGGCACCAAAACTTGTCCACTTCCTCTTCCTACCCACATATCGGTCACATCCGCAAATTCACCCCGCCAAGCTTGTAGCAATGTTCCTTCTTCCAAATCGTAGGTAAAATGGACCCCAGTAGGGCTACCAACAGAGATGGGAAAGTTGCGTTTTGCACCTTTATGCTGTACAAAGCTTCGGATCAATTCTGGGCCATCGGTTGGATTTATGACCAGCGTCCTTCGATTCCGAGGGGGAGCTGTTTTTTTCACCAAACCCAAACTTTGACGTTTAATATTGGGTCCTTCGTAATAAATCGCCAACTTTTTACCCCAAACGTCCTGATAATAAGTCATATCAAAAGCATGCGTTCCGGCACTGAGGTTTACCAAAGCTCGTTCCGTTCCGTCTCCTGGCTCTCCATCATTGTGCACCAGAAGTGCCCCATCAATACTCAAATCGCCGCCGTCATCGATCTGCGTTTCGAATAGATAATCTCCCGTTACCGGCACCTCCAACTGAGCGCTAAAAGTCATGCCATATTTATCGGATTGAGTTTCTCTTTCAACATTGAGATCCGACTGTTCTCCACTCTCTACCACGGCTACCGTATCAAACTGGGGGAGCTGATCCCAATTCCCTTTGTATAGTTTAAACTGGATATTCTTCAATGCCAAGCTATCCAAAGTGTATGCTTTGTACTTGATATTTTTAAAAGCAACAGCGCCTGAAAGGGCTTTCAAAACCAAAGGCCCTGTAGCTACCTCTCCTGCCCCACTTAGCCCTTCCGAAGGACCTTCCAACTCGTGTTCCTTAAGGAGTGGATAGTCGTTCAATTTTAAATACAAGATTTTGGCGTTGCTCAGTTTGTTGCCCTGGTCATCAAAACGGGGCGCTTGGAAATAAAAATTCAAGCGTTGCCAGAGACCAGGAGCTCGACTGGCATTCACGGTTGCCGCTTCATTTCCTGCGGCTGTACTACCGAGTATCATACCGCTAAACTTGTCATCCTGCTGCCAAGTATCTTGAAGGTGGATACCATATTTAGCTTGTAACAAAAGGCGCGCTTGGCCTTCTTTGGGTAATAAAAAATCGAGCTGCATCTCCAGATCGCCATGTTGCATCTCAGTGGCGAGCTCTCCGGCTGTACCCAATAATACGCCGGTACCATCCGTCCATTGTAAGTCGTCAGTTTTTTCAGTAGAAGCCATGGCTGCGCCGCCTATTTTCCAGTCGGCGGAAGGTGTTGTAAAGGCTGAAAGATCCGTTAGCGCCAATTTGTCCATGGGTAAACTGGCAGGTATGTTTATGGCCTCAGGCTCTTCCTCAGCCACCGCTGTGTCACGTTTACAGGCAGCGGACAAAAGGAGAAGACAAATAAAGTAAGTCCAGGGTTTCATCTTGTTTTGTTTGATAAAAATAATAGCGTAATCACTCCCTACAAAACTAGTATTTTTCTAGGATTAAGTACCTTTAGGTAGAATTTCAAACTGCATTTTAAAAGAACTTCCTTATTAAATTCCTGTCTCTTATACACATCTGACGC
>CAJXUM010000329.1 GCA_913060855.1 uncultured Lewinella sp.
CGAGATCAGCCTCGGTCTCGTGGGCTCGGAGATGTGTATAAGAGACAGACATCCGACCCATTAGATCAACTTAGTTTTGATTGGAATGTAGATGCCTTGGATGGCACGGCCAATCCTACGGGATTAACCGCCGGAAATTACGCCGTAACCGTCTCCAATACACTTGGCTGCACACAGCTGGCAGAAATCACTTTGACAGAACCTGTTTCGCTGCAATTGAGTTGCGGTGAAATCATGCCCGCTAGTGCCAATGATATAGGCGATGGACAAGCCCGAATCGATATTACAGGCGGTACGACACCTTATACGGTGGCTGTAGATGGGCCGGTTCCTAGCACGCAAACAGTGATGAATAGTGGAAGTCTTACCCTTGAAGGGCTATTAGCGGGTTCTTATACGGTGTCTGTTCGAGATGCCAATGATTGTGAAACGCCTTGCATGTTTGAGATTACTTTCGAACCTCCTGTTTGTGATATCGTGCTTACCCCGGAAGTAAGCTTCATTAGTTGCAGGGGAGAAAATGATGGGAAAATCCGCTTGGAACTTAGTGGCGGAAGGGCTCCTTATGCCATTAGCTGGGAGGATGGGAATACCGCCTTTGAAAGACTGGATTTGCCCCCCGGCAACTACAATGCAACAATTACAGATAGCAATAATTGCGAACTTCCTTTCTCGACTAGTTTAGCGGATCCTGATGAACTAGTTGCCACTATTAGTAGTATTTCTAGCGGCTGTGAATCCATCACACAAGTGTTGATCAGTCAAATCGAAGGAGGAAATGGCCCCTATGAATTTTCTCCAGATGGTGTTTTTTTCAACCCGATCGGTAATCTACCCTTCACTTTTGACGGTTTGGCTCCAGGTGATTATGATATACAGATTCGCGATGCTGGAGGATGTATTACAGGTTCCATGGTCACGATTGAGGCCGCAACTGAATTATTGCTGGAACTTGGTCCTGATATTGAAATCCAACTGGGCGATAGCATCGTATTGAAACCACAACTCAACTTTGATCCTGTCACGATCAGTTGGTCACCGGAAACAGGTATTTCTGCAACAAATGCTTTAGATGCAGTTTTGAAGCCAACATTCACCACGACTTATACCTTGACATTAACTGACGCTGGTGGCTGTACCATCAGTGACCAGATTACTTTTATCGTTGATCGTGCCCGTCCTATTTTTGTACCCAATGCTTTTAGTCCAAATGGAGATGGAATCAATGATACCTTTACCCTTTATGCCGGTATGAGTGTTGATAATATTGAACAATTGCGTATTTTCGATCGCTGGGGAAATTTACTATACGACCGAAAAGATTTCCAAGCCAATAATCCCGATCTAGGATGGGACGGTAGTTTCCGCAATCAGTTATTGAATCCCGGCGTATTTACCTATGTTTTTGAAGTACTGTATATGGATGGAGAAACGGGCGTAATTAGTGGCGAGGTGGCACTCGTAAAATAGCGTTCACTGCCGATAGGACGATATCTATGCTACTGGCCAAAAGTAGGAGCCAGATGACAGAGGACAGAGGACAGATCGGCTAGATACAAGCCAGAAGACTGACCTCAACAGTCTCTTTTCTCTGTCTTTGCAGCCAGGCAGGTCGCTTCTGTCTTCTAAATGTGTATAGTATGGCCATAACAAAACAAAACATGAAAAGTAAAATCATTTTATTTAGTAGTATCTGTAGTCTTCTATTCGTCCTTGCTGCCTGCAATATGCAAAAACAACAAAAGACCGTAGATACCGATATTCGTTCAGCATGTTGTGAAGAATGCTTGGCAGCCTTTAATAAAAGTCCAGTCGGGGTAGGTGCAGAAGCGGCGCGCTGTGGTACTTTCAGCACAGCTGACACTTTAAGCAGTAAATGCCAACAGTATTTTGAAAAGAATAGTGTGATGGTTGGGGAGTGTGAGTGATTGATAGTCTGGGGGTGATTGATTCACCCCCAGACTATCAATCACTCTTCTCTGTAACGTCTTTGTTTTTCCAATTGGCGACTTACTTTTTGTAATTCATGGGCCAATTTTTCCATCTTTATCATATACTCTGCTTGGAGTTTTTGCTGTAATTCTTCCATGCGTTGATGGGTATCCTCTCCCATGACCTCATTTAATTTTTGGAATTCTACCTGCTGTTTTTCCCTAAACTCCTGTAGCTGCTTCATCTCATCGCTTTGGCTAAATCGCTCATGGATTTCTTGCATTTCCTGCATTTGGGCTTGTACCTTTTCCTGTAACTCCATTTGTCTTTCTTGCAAAGAGAGGTGAAGCTCGTGCATTTTACCATTTAATTCCTTTTGCAATTTTTCATCTTCTTCAATATTCCCCTTCTGATGTATTTCTTCTACAATTGCAGCTGCTTTCAATTCATAGGCACGTTGCAGCTCTTCCATTTGCTTCATTTCTGGAGATTGCTTCAGGGCCAGTTCCTTAATTCGCAGTTCTTCAATGAGTTGTTTTTCGACCGCTTGCATTTTTTTCTCCAAGCCTTTATTCTCCTTAAGCCATTGCTCCTCATGCTTTTTATGGAGTACTTCATACTCTTTCATCATCTTATACATCTCTTGCCGTTCAGGGCTATTTTCTAGGGAGAGTTCTAAGGCTTTCAACTGCTCCACCAAAGCTCTTTCTTTTTTCTTTAGTTCTGCTTCTGTACTGGGTGGAATGGTGTCCCTGATAGCAATAACCGCAGACAGTCGTTGAATTTCTTCTTTGGCTTTCCGTGCCAAATAGTTGGCTTCAGCCAAGTTGCCTTCGATCTTTAAAGCTTCCACGGCATTCTTCATTTGAGCTAAGCTTTCCTCTAATATCAACTCGGATTGAATCCCCTCTTGTAGGTTTTCAGTTGACCATCCTTTTTCTACCTCAGCATTCGGCCGAAAGGCAGCCAAAACAAAAAAGGCAGTCAATAAAAGGACACTCATCCAGCCTTTGGTCATCACATCGGCTTTCGACTCTTGTCCAATCAAGCGATGAATACGCTCTACAACTTTGCTTTTAGGAGAATTGAAAGACATCGCTAAACCGGGAACTTCTAAGCGCCATTCTTCCAACTTGGCCAGTGTATAAGCCAATTGATGTTTACTCCCCGTTAGTTCCACGGCCATATCATCGCAACAAAGCTCCCGCTCTTCCCGAATGCGTTTGGAAATCCACCAAACAGCTGGGTTGAAAAACAAGAGCATTTCGACAACAGACTGAGCTATATTCACGATAAAATCATACCGACGAATATGGGCTAACTCATGCGCCAAAATACAAGCTACCTGATCACCTGTCAATCCATTGATAAGCCCAATGGGTAATAGTATAATCGGTTGAATTATCCCTACCGTGACAGGGCTGCTCACCCAATCACTTTCCAATAAGCGTACCTCTTTCCAGATACCGAGACGGCTGGCATAAGTCTGAATCATATTCCCCCACTTCCCTTCTACTGGCCATGCATGGATACTCAATCGTTGAATGTAAACCAATTCCAATACCAACCGAAAGGCCATTATACTCGCCCCTATTAACCAAAAAATGACTAAAAATGGTGTAAATAGCGACGGATAGGCCTGCCCGGTAGTAAGTGCTTCGGTAGTCGACGCACAAGGGACACATTCCAAATTATTATCCATAACAGCAGCTGATAATCCAGCAGAAAGCTGGCCGTACTGCATGAAAAAGGTGGCAACGACAATGCTAAAAAACAAGAGCATTGCAGCCGTAGATACCGTATATCGGGTGGCAGCTGAGGTTTGCTTAAGGTAAGGCCAAGCCAAACTCAAAAGTCCGACAATAATTAGCCCCTGCCAAAGTGAATGCAGCATACTCTGTCCAATAGCCTGAACGAGCTCATAGGGCATAAAATATTCAAGAATTGTCATGGTTATCTTTTTCTAATTGTTGAATTAAATCTTTGATTTGCGCCAGATCTTGCTTGCTTGTTTTCTGGTGCCCCAATGCATGTAGGGCCAGTTTTAAAGGCGAGCCATCGAATACCGTATTTAGCAATTTATCCACCATATTCTCCCGAATCATATCCTGCTTAATGACCGGTTTATAGAGATGAGTTTTCTGGGAAGTATCTCTATCGAGAAATCCCTTCGTCGCCATCACCTGCATCATTTTGAGGGTAGTGGTGTAAACAACTTCGCGGTTTTTGCTCAGTTCAGTATGTACAAAACGCACACTAGAGGGGCCATGGTCCCATAATACACGTAATACTTCAAGCTCGGCATCTGTAGGTTTCTTGTTCATTTTCCTAGGTTTAAACAATCTACGATAACTATCGTACGACAAATATATACGATAACTATCGTACATGCAATAGCAAAGTTGTTTTTAGTGAAAAAAAAGTGAACACATCAACGAATAAGGCCGTTGCGGAAATATTTATCCGCAACGGCCTTAAGCAAGACTTCAGAAGTCTAAATATAGCACCTATTGGCAAGCTGACACCGCCCTTTTCAACACCTTCTTCATCTGTCGTGCCGTTTCTATATCATCCATTAATAGCAGAAAACTATTGACGGCAGGGCTTCCTTTTCCATCATTCTGACTATGTTGAATCGCTTTTTGACGTTTTATGGCGGCGAGTTCAATGGCGAGTTCTTTGCTATTGATATTAAAATCGATCTTCTCCGTATCCAAATCTTTCAAATCGAAGGAGTACTCATGTACGATCGTTTTCTTGGTTTTTTCTACCGTTTGTGTAAATGTCCATTCACAAGTGTTGGTTTCACTTTGTGTAAGTACTTGTTTGTAAGCAGCCGTTGGCGATTGAATATCCGTCGTTTGACTGGCTATCCACTGAAAATCGGCTTGGCTATCTAAAGGAGCTTTCATCGCCAAATCTGATTTACAATTGGCGATGACCTTAGGAATCAATTGTTGCAGGTAGCGGGCTGTCTCTACATCAGCAGCATAGATAGCGTGTTTGTTGCTGTACTTCTCAAACTGATTATCCACAAAGGATTGAAACAACAACTGCTTATCTTTTGCTTGTAGATCGACCGTAATCGTTTTACCACTGATACTGACATCCAAATTCTGATTATCTAAGTCATCGAAGTTAAATTTAACCAGAGTACGACTAGTCCCTTTCTTGGTTGATCTATTTTGGGATAGTTCCGTAATACAACTGGCTTCGATGGCCTGGGCTACCTCATCTCCTCCTTCTGGTGCTGCCCCGACGTAATCCTTCAAAAGAGCTAAGCCCTCCATTCTATCATTGACAACGGGTACATATTCCCGAAACGCTTCCCTCGCCCATGGAATCATTTGCTGGATGGCATCCACCATTAATTTCCCTTCTTCCACCGTTTCTACCATCACTCCAAACTTATTACTATAGGCCTTTAATTCTCTTTTTTTCTTATTGGTGATAAAATCCACCTTATCATCTGTTTGGCCAACGACAAGGAGATTTTTTCCTTGCACATCAATCACTATGCTGTTGGGGTTGAGATCTATTAAATTCAATATGGTAGTCTCATCATCTAGCTGAAACGTAAGTTGTGTAGAAATATCTTCTCCCCTACCGAAAGTCTGCTGGAAAAATTTCTTGCCTACTTTGACATTACGGGTATGCTCTGCCAACCAAGCCATTCCATCATCTAGATTAGCCAATTCTACCGTTTCTATTACCTGCTCTTTAGCCTTCGGAATGGACATCCTAAAGGCGGACTGAAGAGACTGCGCATTTCCAGCATCCACTCCGTAGAAAGTGACCGTATGTACATACGCCTCTTGCTTACCTTCTTTTTCCGGTAAGATGAATTTTTGTTTATCCGTACAAGTAAGCTTTATTTCATAATGTGTTTTCTTCTGTGTATATTCTATCTGGTCCTGATCAATATTCGCCAAATTGAATCGATAAGTAGTACTGATCACCTTCTTCCCTTTAAATTCCTTTACTTCCAAGTCCAATAAATAGGGCCGTTCTTCGCTATAGGACAGCCGTTGCTCATAACGAACCTTTTCTAAGGTCACTGTCGACAAATGATTCATAACATTTTCCAAACTCGTCTCCAAGGCATTAGGAGGTACAAGCGGTGAAATGATTTCCTGTGCATGGCTAGCAACAATAAATAAACCCAAAAATGTAATCGTTAAAGAAAGACGCATAGGGAGTATTTTGGTTAAGAAAGAGGAACAAAAATCAATGCTAAGTTAGGCACATTGCATGGCTTCTGAGCTTGTTTAGAGGTAGGCTTTGGAAGCGAAAATATTCAGTTAAGCGTTCTTACGAGGCTCATTTTTGGCAGCATAGCAGCGCTACGGTGCCAAAAATAGCAGAAGTAAGGTTGCTTAAATGAGTATTTGCAGCCCGAATCGCTACCTCCAAACAAGCTCTCTATCCTTTGTAACAAGAAATTACACAAAAAAGATGAGTGAGACAAGGACAAACTCCCTATCTTTGCACCACTTTTGCGGTCAGGCGAACTTTTTACCTCCTTTGACCGTTTTGCCTTGGATTGATAGGTTTAAAAATTGACGATAAGATGTTTCCAGTATATGATGTAATTGTGGTTGGTGGTGGACATGCCGGATGTGAAGCAGCCGTTGCGGCTGCCAACATGGGTTCGAAGGTATTGCTAGCGACCATGAATATGAATACGATTGCTCAAATGTCTTGCAATCCCGCGATGGGTGGCGTGGCAAAGGGGCAAATCGTACGCGAGATAGATGCCTTAGGTGGTTATTCGGGAATTATCACGGATCATACGATGGTCCAGTTCCGGATGCTAAATAAATCTAAGGGGCCGGCGATGTGGAGTCCAAGGGCGCAAAGCGACAGAATGTTGTTTGCGGCCAAGTGGCGGGAGATGCTGGAAGCCCATCCCAATATCTGTCTCTTATACACATCTCCGAGCCCACGAGACCGAGGCTGATCTC
>CAJXUM010000330.1 GCA_913060855.1 uncultured Lewinella sp.
TTATAATATTTCGTTATATTTGTCGCAGTGGTTGGGAGTAAGAATTTCTCCACTTATTCTCAGATCATGGCGACCTCGTTAAAGTCTTATCATTTTAAGGAGTAATCTTTTTAAGTTTCCTCCCATTCAATCAGTAAAAGTTTAAATATTTCTGTCCATTGACAGTAACCATCCTTGGTTACGTATGTACCTATCTATTGATATATATTTATATGCTCAAGTAGTTGGATACGGTCGATGGATAACAAGCTTGATTTATCATTTTTTTCATAAACCAAAACTCATATTATGGATCCCTTTATAGGTATGATCGTTATGTTTGGCGGCAATTTTGCGCCACGAGGTTGGGCGTTGTGTGATGGCCAGTTATTGGCCATTAGCAGCAATACTGCTCTTTTTTCCATTTTAGGTACCACTTACGGTGGAGATGGTCGTACTACTTTTGCACTTCCTGAGCTACGTGGCCGGGTAGCTATGCATGCAGGTCATGGCCCTGGTCTAACTGATCGAAGACTTGGATCGAAAGGTGGAGTGGAAAATGTTACCTTAAATACCACTCAAATTCCGTCTCACAGTCACATACTAAATGCAGCTGCCACGGGTAGTCTGAACGTGGTAAGGGAAGATGGAAACACCACTGAACCTGCGGGCGCTAGTCTGGCCAATGTAAGCCCAGATACCACCAATGTTTATAATAATTCTACTGCGCCCGATGCTGCGGCTAGAGCAGGATCTATTACGCTTGGGGGGTCAACGGCTGCTGCTGGCGGCAATCTGGGCCATACCAATATGCAGCCTTATCAATGTGTAAATTATATTATTGCGTTATTGGGTGTATTCCCATCCAGAAATTAATCATAACCCAATTTCTAAACAGTAAAAACAAATTAAATGAATCCATTTATCGGAGCTATTGTTATGTTTGGAGGCAATTTCGCGCCTCGTGGGTGGGCTTTTTGCGATGGCACTTTATTGGCCATTAGTTCGCACTCTGCCCTCTTTTCCATTTTAGGTACCACTTATGGTGGAGATGGTCGTACTACTTTTGCGCTTCCTGAACTTAGAGGAAGAGTGCCAATACACCCCGGTAATGGCCCTGGTTTGTCATCGTATAGACTTGGCCAAAAGAGTGGAGTGGAAAATGTTATTTTAAATACCACTCAAATTCCGTCTCACAGTCACGTACTAAATGCAGCTGCCACAGCTAGTTTGAACGTGGTAAGAGAGGATGGAAATACCGCTGAACCTGCGGGCGCTAGTCTAGCCAATGTAAGTCCAGATACCACCAATGCTTATAATAATTCTACTGCGCCCGATGCTGCGGCTACGGCAGGATCTGTTACACTTGGGGGGTCAACGGCTGCTGCTGGCGGCAATCTGGGCCATACTAATATACAACCTTATCAATGTGTAAATTATATTATTGCCTTACAAGGAACCTATCCATCTAGGAATTAAGGTAAGCTCTGACCGTTTTGTTTCAAACCAGATAGTTTAAAATATAACATCATGAATCAATTGGGTTATTTTTAACTAGCTGAGACACAAAAAACTAAGAGATCAAATTAAAAAGGTAAAACCAATACTGGAAGCTTTATGCTGTTCTTCTAACGGTGTAAGCTTCCAGTTTTTTAGTACTAGAAGGCCTTCCAGTAGGAAAAACACGATTTACTGTTTACCTTTCTGGAAAGAATACTCAATCCTATCGTATGTTAAAAGAATGGTGGGCTACCTTAGAGCCACAATGGAAAAAAGCATTTAATGAAGCGGTTTTAGGCTTAGGGCCTATTGAAAATAAACCTACTCGAACAGAAATGGAGCTGATCCATAATTCGCCAGCGATACGTTTTGCTGGCCCAGGGGCTCCTCATCCGAATATGACCTTTCAGTTGACGAATCTAAGTGGACTGGCGGGCCTAAGTGGAGTAGAAACCTTGGTAGTGATTTTTCATCAAATCAAAAACCTAGAAGGCTTGGATCATATGACTCAGCTGACTAGTTTATTCGTTTATCATTGTGAACTCACCAGCCTTATAGGTATTGAAAAGTTGACCCAACTGGAACAGCTCTATGCGAATGTCAACCAATTGGTGGATATCAAACCGATCAAGAACCTGATCAATTTAAAGGAGTTTCAACTGGCTTACAATAAGATCACTACGCTAGAAGGAATTACGTCCAAGCACACTTCCAAAATGAAAAGCTTTACCTGCCTCCCCAATGACGACTTGCCCGATCGGGAGATTATTCGGGTGGAGAACCGTTTGGGGATTCGATGTCAGAGGGGGTAAGAGGGGGATGGAAGAAAAATGATTAGTGAAATCAAAATCTGAACGGTGGCTATTACCTCCATTAGGTCGCAGGTAGAAAACACCTGCAACGGCTAAGAAAGCATAGGTCACGCCTACTCAACTTTCCAAACCCGCAACACTCCAACCCGCAAATCACATCCATCTACTCATACCGCAAGGACTCCACCGGATTGGCCCGAGAGGAACGCATCGTTTGAAAAAAGACGGTCAAAATAGCCAAAGCAAGTGCTGATAAAAGGGCTAGGATAAAGGGCGCTGGACCTAATGCAGTCGTATAAGCGAAATCCCCCAACCAGCTCTGCACCAACCAATAGCCAAATGGAATGGCTACTAGACCTGCCACCAAAACTAGTTTGACAAAATCTTTGATGATTAACTGTACCAGATTGGCCACCGTGGCCCCTAAGACTTTGCGTATACCGATTTCCTTAGTGCGTTGCTCAATGGTAAAGGTAGAAAGGCCAAATAGTCCAAGTATGGCTACAAATATACTTAGCAAGGTGCCCAATAAAATGGTATTACCGAAGCGCTCATAACTATCATATTGCTGGGCAAATTGTTCATCGAGGAAGGTATACCTGAAAGGATATTGAGGCTCTAGCTCACCCCAAAAGCGCTCAATTTGACCAATACTTGTGGCCATTTGAGCGGGATCTACTTTGAAAGCAACATTGGTAAACCAAGCTAGGTCTTCCCGGGCGGATATAATTAGCGGTTCTAAACTAGATTGTAAACCTTCGTAGTGGAAGTCTTTGACTACACCTACTATCTCACCGTAATTTTCATCAAAGGCAAACTTCAAACGGAAACCAATGGGATCTTCTATTTGATGGGTCTTGATGAATTGTTCATTTACGATAAAGGCCCTTGCTGTATCGCTGACAAATTCATCAGAAAAGAAGCGACCTTCTAAAATTTCAAGATTTAGAGTTTCATCTAGTCCAACGTCTGCAAAAAATATATTGATGTAATTGCTTTTTTCCGCTCCTTCCAAATCGATACTATAATTAGAGATGCGCTGGCCAGGGGTACGGGCCATTACGGATGCGCTAGCTATACCAGGCTGATTGAGTAAAGCTCCCTTTGTTCTTCTAAATTGAGCGATTGCCTCTTCGGTGTTGAGGGTAGCCACGACGACTTGTTCATCATTAAAACCTAAGTCTTTATTGAGCATGAAGTTGACTTGCTTCCATACAAATCCAACGACAATCAGGAGGGTGATAGAAAGGCTAAACTGTATCACCACTAGAGACTGGCGCATTCGGCCTCCTTTTTTCCCTTTTACCATAATTCCTTTTAAGGTACTGATCGGGCGAATCCGAGAAAGATAAAAGGCCGGGTAACTCCCTGCTATTAAACCAATAGTGAGCGCGACCACGATTAAACCAAGCGGTAAGTAAGACTGGAAGACTTGACCGAACTCCAAGGGACGATTGACTAATCGACTAAAGGCCGGGAGTGCAATATCTGCTAAAAGAATAGAAAGGCCAAGGGCCATAACACTTTGCAAAATAGACTCAGAAAGGAACTGCTTGACCATTTGCCCGAAAGTAGCGCCACTTACTTTTCGAATGCCGACTTCCTTGGCTCGTTTGGTGGCCCTAGCAGTAGCTAGATTCATGTAGTTGATACAAGCGATCAAGAGTACAATAAAAGCCAATAATAATAAGATACTAATTTGACGTACACTACCATTTTGGCCATTGTAACCACTGATTTTGGTGGAGTGCAAATGAATATCGGTTAGCGGCTGTAATCGCCATAAGGGATAACGAGAAGGTGGCGTATCACCATCATCTAGGTACTCTTGTTTGATATATCCATTAGCTAGGGTGGTCATTTTCTCTTCGGTAATAGCGGACTCGGTATTTTCATTAAGCCTGACGTATACTTCACAATGTCCACCACTCCAGTAAGGAGAAAAATCATTTTCATTGACGATGATATTGATGGCATTAAAATGAGAAGGGCCCATCGGAGGGGCTAAAATACCTTTTACCGTTACCTGCTGTTCCCCCTCCAGTAAAAGTGTTTGTCCGATAGCTGAACTATTGCCAAATAAGAGCCGTGCCGTTTCTGCTGATAATACAGCACTTCCCGGTTGTTCAAATACCTGCTTAGGGTCGCCTTCTGAGAGCGCGAGTGGTACGGCACTGAAAAACAAACTATCAGCGCGAGCAAATCCTTCGACAAAAGCTGAAAAATCTTCATATTGGACCAAGATCTCATCTAGACCAGAGAAGCGACTAGCTGTCTTTATTTCAGGAACCTCAGCAATAATGGCGGGAGATACGGGAGCGGGTACAACCGACATTTTTCTACCATCCGCTCTTTGAAAATCACGATATAAGCGATAGACCTGATCGCGATCGGGGATGGTCTGGTTGTAGCTCGTTTCATGCTGAATGTAAAGCATGATCATCATAATCAGGGCTAGGCCTACCGACAAGCCTAAAATATTGATAGAAGAGAAGAGCCTATTCTTAGTAATGTTGCGCCACGCTATCTTGAGGTAATTCTGAAACATCCTTAGCTTTTTATGGATAGAGTAATATGCTTATAGAAGCCAAAAACGTGCCATGGAGTCAATGTATTGATTATGAATTTTTTACATTGGTTTTTGCATTTTTAACTTGTACGCATATGAACAATAAGTGTCCAGAAATGAACACTTATTGCTCCAATATGCTCCTATTTTTTACGGGATAAGAAGTACAGGTTGAGAAAATCAGAATTAGCTAGAATGATATCTGGCAAGGCATCTCCATTAATTTTGCCAACCGCTATTTGGTAAGTATCATAGCTCTCATCAGTAATGTTTACTTTTTTGAAAGCGGTGGCTTTTCCATCATTAAAATATACCGCACAGGGTGATCCATTATTAGCTGTAATAATGTCGATATGCCCATCCAAATTAATATCCTCGGCGAGCAGATGGTAAGTACTTTCATCCGGCGCACCAATGGTCAGCGTTTTATCAAATCGCAAATCTTTATCACCAAAGTATATGACATTAGCCTCCCTGATGTTGCCGGTCACGATATCGGGGAACCCATCCTTGTTCAAATCGACAACGGCTACGGATCGTGTTTCATCCGTTCCGGTGCCAAAAGGTATGCCCGTTTCATCAAAAGCCCCATTTCCTTTATTCAGGTAAATATAATTTTGCTGCTTATCTCTATTCGCTAAGATCAGATCTACTTTTCCATCCTGATTCATATCTGCTGCGATGACATCAATCGTAGAATCATCTTTGTTCCCAAATGGGACGCAACGGCTGAAATTGGCTTTGCCATCATTAAAACAAATCTCGTTGGCTTTTCCGCGATTGGTGATCAACACATCAGTGTGTCCATCTGTATTGATATCGGCGAGTAAGAGTGATCGAGTAGGAGCTTCCAATTCTCCGAAAAAGCCCTTTTCGCTGAAATGGCCTTTGCCATCATTCAGGAAAATCCTATTGGGGGCCATATCATTCCCTGTAAGGATATCAAGATCGCCATCGCCGTCGAGATCGGCGAGCGGGGCAGCATAGGTAGTGGAAAGCTCTTTGCCTAGTAAGCGCGCAATTTTATACCCTCCCTTTGTCAAAATAAAGACGTAGTTTTGCTCGGCCCAGTGTCGGCCATTGGCTATGACAGCATCTAGGTCGCCATCTCCATCTACATCTGCCATACTGACTGAGGCTGTTCGGTGCTGAGCTGTGCCTACAGAGAAAAAAGTACCACGCGGATTGAAAAATTGATGCGACTGGCTAATACAAAACAAGGACGAGAATAGACAAATACTGAGAGAAAAAGCAAGTTTTGCGTTAGGTCTGATTTCCATATTTTTCGTTTATTAGTAGACCTTGTTTATAGAGGGCTCGTATTTAGGTCTATTGTTAAAGAATCAAATTTAAATGTATGAAAAAGTCGGGTAATAGTAAGAGCGATGAAACCGAAGATAGTTTGAAAACGACGGGAGGTATAGTGGGTATGCGATTGAATAAATATGTCGCGCATTGTGGGGTAGCTTCCCGTAGAGCTGCTGCCGACCTTATAAAAAGAGGCTTGGTGAAGGTAAATGGCAAGGTGGAAAAGGCGCCCGGTTATCAGGTAGAAGAGCAAGATGTGGTGAGTTATAATGACAAGGTATTAAAACCTGAAGGCAAGCAAGTGTACATTTTGATGAATAAGCCCAAAGATGTCATCACTACGCTAAAGGATGAAAGAGGGAGAAGGACGGTGATCGATTTGTTGCGCGGGAAAGTGAAAGAGCGTATTTTTCCAGTTGGACGATTGGATCGAGATACCACCGGCTTATTATTGATGACCAATGATGGTGACTTGGCCGAAAAGATGACTCATCCACGTTATGAGATGAAAAAGGTCTATTATGCTAGTTTGAATCGGGAATTGGATCCAGCAGACCTAGATAAAATAGCCAAAGGATTACAGCTGGAGGATGGTCCGGTAAGCGTAAATTGGGTAGAATACTTGCCCGGTAAAGACAAAACGGAAATAGGTTTGGAAGTTCATGTAGGCCGAAACCGTATTGTACGGCGTATTTTTGCTGTCTCTTATACACATCTGACGCTG
>CAJXUM010000331.1 GCA_913060855.1 uncultured Lewinella sp.
ACAGGTTCAATAGTGGCGCGAAAAGGGATGGCCCAGGGCGTATCTCCGACCACCAAAAAAGGTGTGCCATCTTTGTGGATCACATTCCGTTTTCCAGGCGACATGCCTAGTAAGCCATGTTGAAGCAAATTATTACTGCCTCGATAAGGGGTCGATTTGAGCTTCCCACTTTGCCCATTCAAACCACTATCTGTCGCAAGAGAACTAAAGCTTTCCCACGACCAAAGGCTATTGCTATCGGGCGGGCTGAATCGAATCATCCAGTTTTGATCGCCCGTCCAAAAAGCCGGTCTTTTCAAGACGGTTCCCGATTCGTTGGTAAAGGTAGCCCAGACGTCTACATCAGTATATGGATTGGCATAATTTGCTGTGGCTGTCAACTGAATTTCAAAAGTCGTCCCTTGTTGAATTTCGGGTAAGACTTCAGCTAGAGTAGATTCACAAGCGGACCACAAGAGGCCCAATGCCAGGAAGGGTAAGTAATAAAAATACTTTAGCATCTTTGATAAGTTCGTTTTGTTTTATAGCTTGTCAGGACTTAAAGCACTTCAAAGTTAAACAAAACAATCCAATGAAAAACCTCTTGACAATACTTGCTTGCCTTTTTGTTGTGACTGCTTGGACACAGACTCCTTCGCTTCAAAAAAGTGATGGATTACTCCCCGCTCCGGCAACATCTGTGGGAATGTCGGATCAGCGATTAGCCCGCATTGATAAGATGTGCGAAGAAGCTATCGAGAATGGCGATGTACCCGGCATTGTAGCCTTGGTTGCCCGAAACGGAAAAATCATTTACCATAAGGCCTATGGCATGGCAGACCATCCAGCTGGAAAAAAAATGGAAACGGACGCCATTTTCCGAATTGCCTCACAGACGAAAGCGATTACTTCAACCGCTGTCATGATGCTATGGGAAGAAGGCAAATTCCGTTTGGATGACCCTATTTCAAAATACATTCCTGAATTTAAAGACCCTACTGTACTCAAATCTTTCCGATATAAAGATACGACTTATAATAGCGAACCAGCTAAACGGGAAATTACAATTCGGCACTTACTCACGCACACTTCCGGGCTAGGTTATGGTGTGATAGATGGCGACGAGCGCATGAAGATGCTTTATCATAAAGCAGGTATTACTGATCTTTTCACGACCGAAAAAATCACCATTGCTGAAAGCGTCAAGAAATTAGCAAAACTCCCCTTACATCACGATCCTGGCGATGCTTTTGTCTATAGTGAGGGCCTAGATGTATTGGGTTATTTTATAGAAATCATGTCGGGTATGTCTTTCTCCGATTTTCTGCAAAAGCGTTTATTTGAACCCTTGGGGATGAAAGACACTCATTTTTATCTCCCACAAGATCGGGCGGACCGCTTGGTGAAAGTGCAACGAAAAAAGGGAGATAGCTGGGAACATTTCCCGACGACCTTTTATGATCCAGACTATCCGATCAAAGGAGCAAAAACCTTTTATTCGGGTGGAGCAGGATTGTCAAGTACAGCCAAGGACTATGCGACTTTCTTACAGATGTACCTCAATGGTGGAGAATTGAATGGTACCCGTTTTTTGAGCAGAACAACCATTCAAACGATGATGCAAAATCAGATCAAGGACTACTGGGAGGGTAACGGCCGGCATTATGGCCTTGCCTTTGGGGTAATAGATGAAGTGGGATTAGCCCAAGGGGGACAAGGGAGTATTGGCACCTTCGATTGGGGTGGCTATTTCAATACCCAGTATTTCGCCGATCCTAAAGAACAGATTATTGGCATCTTAATGAAGCAAACCCAGGGCCCTGTTAGCGATCAAACGGGCTGGCAATTTAGATTATTGGTGGGCCAAGCGGTGGATAATTAAGCAAATTTGAGTTGTACCCTTTATTGCTAGCGCTTGGCTTTCTTGAAGGCCGTCGGGGTACAACCCACTACTTTCTTGAAGAACTTAAAGAAGGTCGATCTGGATTTAAACCCACATTCATAGGCAATTCCCTCAATACTCAAGTGATCGTAAGCGGGGTCTAGCAATAAGCTTTTGGCTCTTTCGATGCGGTAGGCATTTACGACATCGTAAAAGGATTGCTGCATGGAGCGATTGAGTGTCTCCGACACCTTCTGGGAGGATACCGCTAGTTGACTGGCTAATTTAGCGAGCGTCAATTCTTCATCAAGATAGGCTTCCTCTTCTTCCAGCACTTTCACAATCGCCGTTTGGATGGTTTCCATTTCTGCTAGCGTCAAAGAGGAATTAGCATATTTAGAATTCGCCTCAGCTGTTGCAAGATTCAAGGCGGTTTCTTTCCGTAAATGGAAAATTTCAATTTGCTTGATATAGCGATAAGCGTAGTAGGCCGTAAAAAAAGTAAGCGCTAAACTGACATACCGAAACACGTATTGCACTTCAAACAATCGAAAGCTACGACCAAGAATAATGAGGAGAAAAATGGTGATAAACAAGACGCCCATCAATTCGATTAGCCGCCGAATCCAGGCTAGGTCTATCCCTTCAAAGTTGGTATAAAAAGTAGGCATCGCTTTTCGATACTGTAGTAATTTACGGATACTCCAGCCTACATAAAACACACCCGACAAAGCCATCGGAATCCCATTCCAGGCCTTAATCATCGGAGAAGCATCTGCTGGCAAATCCAAGAAACCTCGCACCACCATCGCTTCCCCGTCTGAGGAAAAATAGAGATAGATTAAATAGATACCATAGATAGTATAAGGCAAAAGGTGGAGTGAAAGTCGACGCCAACCCATAGCCTCCTGTACCATCAACTCTCTAATATTGAGGTAGAAAAATGGCATATGCAACATCGCCAGTGGAAAGCCCAATAAGCTAAATAAGCTGCTGCCTGGAATGATCTGATTCAAGTTCAAAAAGAAATACAGCTGATGCAGGGTGATGGTTACTAACCAGTACAAAATCCAACGACCACGGAAGGCATAGGGGCTTCGCCCCACAAAAATGGATAAGCCTAGTCCGACAATAATGCCGGCCATCGTAAAGCCATTGAATATGGAGAGACTAAGTTGTTCCACTTACTTATTTATGTAATCAACATTTAGGTTTTCTCTGATTTCAGCGCACTAAATATAGCCGAAATAGTCCCCACCGATCTAGAAAGACACAACAAATTGAAAGAAATAGTTCATTGTAGTCTCATTTCTTTCACGCTGTCTTAATGCAAGTGTCTTATGAAAAAAATTAGTTTGATTGCCTTCCTCTATTTTGGTGCTTTAACTATGTTGATCCTGTCAATCCACTACTACCAAGGACCGGATTCAGGTATTTTAAAATCCAAAGCGGCTGCCTCTTCTAACCTATATTTAGCCATTTTCTACACCCATATCACTGGAGGACTGCTTGGGATAGCTGTTGGTCCCTGGCAATTTATCAAGCGGTTTAGGCGGCGATTTCCGATGGTACATAGAACGATGGGGATGGTCTATCTCTTGGCGATTTTCAGCAGTGGGCTGGCGGGGCTTTACATTGCCCCTTTTGCGATGGGTGGTCGGACTGCGCAGCTAGGATTTTTTTTGTTGGCCTTGGCTTGGCTTGCCACTACCACGCAATCGGTCAGGCATTTATTGGCGGGGCGGTACAAGATGCACGGTCAATGGATGGTCCGGTCCTACGCCTTGACTTTCGCGGCCATCCCACAGCGATTACTGCTATTGATTCCTTTATTTTCGAGTATTGATTTTATTCCGATCTATCGATTGTCAGCTTGGCTCCCTTGGATCTTGCAACTCATAATAGCAGAAGCGATCATTCGATCGAGTCCTAGCATCACAGACTTGGATTAAGGGTTGTGCGGCTGTAGTGGGTACGGGGATAGCCTAGGACATTGAGATTCGACTTCTCCAATTCACGGAGCGCATCCTTGGCGATCCATTGGGCAGATTTAGCTGGTAAATCGAGGATAGTCTTGGCCGTTTTTACGGCCTCCATATGTAAGTCAGGATTGCGCTTTCCGATATTCCGCAAAGCCCAGTTCACAGCTTTCTTGACATAGATACGATCATCGCCTGCTTCCCGGATCAAGAAGGGAAAAAATTGTTCAAAAACGGCATTCTCCGCTTTCTTGTCGGCCATGCAATAGGCAGCCATAATCACAAATCCTGCTCTTTTCTCAAATTCTTTTTCTCGAGAAGGCCATTCGAGCGCTTTTGGAATCGCCCATTTGCTTTTGGCATAGAGCCCCATACAGAAGGAATCACAAATCTCCCAATTTTCGAAAGTGGAAGTCCATTTTTCCATAAGTGCCTCGGTGAGGTCCTTGGGACGAAATATCTTGCTGCAAAGTAGGCGGCCTTCGTATAGGCCACTATCAAATAACTGAAGGGCTAGTTCGTTATTCGCACCAATTTCTTTGGCCAATACCTTGAGGTCCTTGTGGTAGACCCCGATGGAATTATCGGCTACCACGCCAAATTTCTTGGCTTTGAAGGTCACTTTTTCGGGATCGCTCAGCTGATGTAATCGGTCTATCACGGATTCGAATGTCATACCGCTAATTTACGTTCTTCTTAGGCCTTTTCCCCTGCAAAATCTTCAATTTCTCCTAAAAAGGTTAAAGCCGATTGAATCTGCTTCCCACCGTTTTCCACTACAAGGCTCCGTACCCAATTGATTTCTGCCTGATAGCTCAGTTTGCGATTTAGCCAGATGCTAAAGGGAATTAGTGCTAGACTGATGACGCCATTAGAGATGAGCCAAGCAGTTGTTCCATTGGCATAAATATCAACCCCCAGAAAACTTTGAAAACCTATGATTATATAGGCGAAATAGAAAGGAATAGATAAAAAGACCAATCGTAATAGTTGCAAATCAAAGGCCTTCAATTTTTGCAACTGGCTTTGAAAAACCGTTACGGGGGTAGCGTAATCCAACTGACTAATCAGCGCCATCTCTACGATACATCCAATCAGGCCAATCAGGCTAAAAACAGCCAATACTCCCGCCGCTGTCATAAAGTACCAGGTCGGAAAATGTACAGCTATAAAGTTAACTAGAAGGGCAAAGCAAACAAAAAAGAGGGCTGCTTCAATGCCACGACGCCATTTGAGTTGCGTAAGAGCCATTTGGGCTTTCATTACTTTTACTTCTTCTACTAGCGATAGCTCCAGGCCCTTGCCCGTCTGCAATTGTTCGCCATAAGTATTCCAGCTTTTCTTGATTTCTTCTTCTTCCATTTTAGTTTTCTTTTTGCGACGCAAAGCGTTGCTTTAGTTTTTGCTTAATGCGGCTAATTTTCGTTGCTACATTTGTTTTTGAAACATGTAGAATCTCTGCTATTTCTTCATAAGATTTATCCTCCAGATAGAGAAGCATGAGTGCTTTGTCCAAGACTTTCAATTCACCAATAAAACGATGGAGTGTTTGTAAGTTTTCTTCCTTTTCGTCATCCGCCGAGGAGTCATCTACCCTTTGTTCGATTTTCCCTTCCAATGCTAACTCCCTTTTCTGTCGCACATCCTTTTTACGGAACCAACTAATGGCCACATTTAGGGCAATGCGATAAAGCCAAGTGCTAACTTTATAGGTCGAATCATACCTAGGATAGGATCGCCAGGCTTGCAGGGTGATCTCTTGCACCAAATCTTCTCGATCTTCCGGGCGATGCCCATAGGCATTGGCTATTTTATAAATGATGCCTTTGTGATCATTTAGTAAGGTTAAAAACGCCGCCTTATCTCGTGCAGTGGTCATGAATGGATTTACAGCATTGATTCTCTCTATTATTCGCAGGTGCTACTCAAAAATCACACTTTTTTTAGACTTTGTTTTAAATGAGGTGGAAACTTCAGAAGTTAGCCTGGCCTTGGCTTGGGAAAACTTCTGAAGTTTAAGCCATAGGCGATGCAGGTGTTTTCCACCTGCATCAATACTAAGCCTCAAGAAGGCCTTGAGAGTTGGCCGAATCAGGGCTTGACGGGGATGGGGCGAGCGGGCCAAATGAATTGACTGCTACAGATCACTAATCCACGGCACATTCAACTCCGTACCGGGCACCACAATCCCACCTCTGTTTCCCACCTCTACCGTACCATAACGAGTAGCAAAGACGGGAGGTAGCGGGCGATCACCGGGAATAGACAACCACAATCGCAACAAATGCCTGCGCTGGCTAAGCGCTTCCCAATCCTCAAAACCGGTGCGATCGTGTAACATGGCATGATTATATACAAATTGCATATCCCCTTTTTCCAGCATCATCGACAAGTGCAAAGCAGGATCATTACACAACTCATCAAATAAATCTAATGCCTCCAAGTGCTTGGCTGTAAGACGTGGAGCGGCGAGAAAGCGCTGTGCCGACTCGATGTATTGGCGTTGGTAGAAGGGCGTGATTTTATCTTGATAATGGCTAAAAACAGGGATTAATAGATACGGCAGCATTCCTTCAGGCACCTCCCCTCTCCTATCGGTAGCGATGGGCGCTAAAAGGAGTGATAAGAGATCGGGGCGGCGTTTGTACATTTCTTTATAGACCGTATCTGCACTCACCAATAAAGAGCGTCCGCCAGACTTGGCGGGCTGCAAGCAAAGCAAACCCACGACGTCACAAGAATCGGTATGAAAGGTTTGTCGCTCCTTGGTTTGGTAAATTCTCACCTTAGGATCGCTGCTGTCCAAGCCCAAGTTGCGAACATGCCCGAGCACATGCCCTTGTGCATTTTGAGACCGGGCCTTACCCAGGTGTGTTCCTAGTCCAAAAAAGAGCGTGATAATCTCTCGTTCTGTATATCGCGAGATGGGCAATCCTTTGATTAATACAAATCCTTTGCCTTGAATCAATTCCTGGCGAAGTGCCTTAAGTTTCAGAGCCAAGCTAGGAAGCCTAAAATCCTTGGCTTGCAGCTGGCCAATCTCTTGCCC
>CAJXUM010000332.1 GCA_913060855.1 uncultured Lewinella sp.
AGATCAGCCTCGGTCTCGTGGGCTCGGAGATGTGTATAAGAGACAGACCAATATGCGCGTCTCGGGGAAGCCGAAAATGCAAAAAATAGTTTGAACATAGTCTTGGCAAAAAGCACCAGCCCCAATTTATTTGGACTGCATCCTCCCTTTCAAATGGATGCTAATTTTGGAGCCACTGCTGGCATTGCAGAAATGTTGCTGCAGAGCCAATCTGGAGAAATTAGATTGCTTCCTGCCTTGCCAAAAGAGTGGAAAGACGGAGAGGTTAAGGGCTTGTGTGCCAGAGGTGGATTTGTGGTGGACATGAAATGGGAAGCAGGAACCTTGACGGATCTTAGGGTGTATTCCAAAAAAGGAGGCACTTGCAAATTAGCGTACAAAGGCCAGGAAATGGCTGTTGAGACGAAAGAAGAAGGTGAATATTTCCCTTTGAGTGAGGGTGCCCAATGGGAAACAAATTAAAATAGCATGATGAAATTTTACCGTCAAAATATATCTATCCTCCTCATTTTTATGGGCCTATTCTTTGGATGTGATACCCAACAAGAAGGTATTGAACTCACGTTCAAAGTCGATCTGTCAAAGTCCTTGGATAAGATCCAACATCCCAATTCGGTCGGTATACTTGGGGTAGCTCCTTTTTTAGACAGATTCGAGTCTTTACCCATGGATCCAACTAGTGATGCAGGTATCTATCAGAAATCCTTTATAGTACCCGATTCCTTAGTTGGCAGAAATATGCGATTTCGTTTTGTGGTAGATAGTACCTTCTTGGAGAATGCGAGATTCGGTTGGCGACACCTGATCATTCCGGATATATCCACCGTTTTACCATTGGCTGATTTTAATGATTTGGCTGGATCTACCGGAGCCTTTATCGAACCTTCTCCAGCCATACCTGTCTTGTGGGCCGATACGAAGGAAGAAGAAAACTACTTTGATCAAGCCTTTAGAGGCATAACGATCGATGGCCAACCCCTAGAAAATCTCTTTTCTATCGAATCAACAGGTGTCTCCACAAAACCCATTAGAACAGCGGTGGAAGTATTCTTGGCTTCCTTGACGGAGGAACAAAAAGAATCCTGCACTTTTCCACTAGAAAGTGACGAGTGGAGAAGGTGGCACAATATTGAAATTTATGAGCGGGAAGGAATTCCTTTGTTTGAAATGACTGAAAAGCAAAGAGAACTTGCTTTCGGCATTCTAAACAGTAGCTTAAGTGAAAAAGGAGTGAGAAAAGCGAAGGATATCATGGTGATGGAGGATTACCTGAAGCAACTCAGCATCCAAATTGGCCACCTGAATAAAGAAGGTATTGCAAGACTGGGTTCTGATAAATACTATTTTACCTTTTTGGGTGATCCATCGGAGACCGAACCTTGGGGATGGCAAATTGATGGACACCATTTAGTGATCAACTTTTTTGTTTTGGGAGACCAAGTAGTAATGACGCCAACATTTATGGGATCAGAACCCAACTATATAAAGGAAGGACCCAATGCAGGCCTCCGAACCTTCGAGGAAGAAGAAAACAAAGGCCTCCACTTCTATAATAACCTAGAGGATGTACAGAAGAAAAAAGCTACGCTTTGGCATGAAAAAAAATACAACTTCTCGCAAGCAGAAGCATTTAGGGATAATGAGATTGTTCCTTATGCAGGGATTCAAGCCGATCAATTAGGAGATAAACAAAAGGAACTGCTGATCGATTTAATCGGAGAGTATGTAGGAAGAATGAAGGATGAGCATGCGGAAGTGAAAATGGAAGAGGTCCTTGCTCATATCAATGAGACTTGGTTTTGTTGGGTAGGTGGATCAAGCGAAGAATCGCCTTTTTATTATCGCATTCAAAGCCCTGTAATCATGATAGAATTTGATCATCACGAACCCGTATTTATCAGGGAAAAGGGCAAGTCCAGTCCTGGTCCAGTTAAATGGCATGTACATACCGTGGTAAGAACCCCCAATGGGAATGATTATGGCAAGGATTTATTGAGACAGCATATAGAAAATCATCACCATGAGTAAACAGCTGTCTAACTTGTAAGAGGAGGACTATTGAGTGTTTCAACCAATCAAGTTTTTCCGATATCGCCTGCTCATAGGAATGCTGCGCCCATCTTTCAATTCGATGGTACAATCGCCATGGGATTTAGAATGTACGGCTTTGATAAAATGGAGGTTGACCAGCCAGCCGCGATGCGTGCGACGGAAGTAACTAGGATCGAGCGTTTTTTCGAGTTGCTGCAAGGTTTCTCTTAGCAGATAGGTGCGTCCCTGAAACTCACATTCGGCGTAATTGCCATCGATTCCAAATACCGGGACCTCGGCGACAGGTAGGGGAAAGTAACTCCCATTCTTATTTACCCAAAGATGGGTTTTATAGGTGTGAGGAGCGGGGAAGTCAGCCATGATTTTTTCCAGGGCAGTAGGCTCAGTTGTGGTTTTATCTGTCTTGAATACGTGATCCAATGCTTTTTGAAAGCGTGTAAAGTCGAAGGGTTTCAAAAGGTAATCGATGGCATGGACTTCAAAGGCCTGTATCGCAAACTCGTCATAGGCCGTAAGAAAAATCAGCGGCGGCATCTGCCCCGGTCCCACCTGATGAACGACTTCCATACCCGTGTAATTCGGCATTTGTATATCCAGCAGTGCTAAATCAAAGACCTTGTTCTTCAGCAGTTCAATGGCACTTAAGCCATCACTGGCTTCTTCATACTGAAAGTCCAGGCCATATTCCTGGAGTAGTTGCAGCACTTTCCGGCGAGCGGGCGCTTCGTCATCGGCGATTAGGATATAAAGGGATTTATCAGTCATGGGCAGGAAATTTTATTTCTATTCGCAAGCCCCCATTGGTTTGGTTTTGGAGGGAAAACTGATGTTCGTCGTTGTACCGCCTTTCAAGTCGACTCATTACGGTGTGTAAGCCAATTCCCATTTGAGAAGGGAAACGGTTGCCTTCCATACCTGGACCGTTATCTTCTACCGTACAGATCAATTGGCTGTCAGCATAAGCTACCCGAATGCTAGCGTGGCAGTAATTGTTTTGCTTCATACTGTACTGAATGGCATTTTCTATCAAGGGTTGAAATAGTAGAATGGGAATGGCTTTTCTTTTAGCTGCCTCACTAATATCAAAATCGACTTTTAGCTTTTCCTCAAACCGCCCTTTCATAATGGCGACATACTGCCGAGTCAGGGTAATCTCCTCTTGTACACTGTGCATGGATTTGTCTTGTACCTGTAGTACCTTCCTGAAAAAATCACCCAAATGTATAATGAGCTGATCGGCCTTTTTAGGGTCATCATATATCAGTGAAGAGATCGTATTCAAGGTATTGAAGAAAAAATGAGGATTAAGGCGCATTTGTAAAGCCTCCAGCTCCGTTTGTACCAGCAATTGCTTCAACTCCGCTGTTTTGACCGCCTCCTCTCTCCGTTTTCTACTTTCCTGCATCAATCTGTAAATCATATAAACCAACCAAAAAGTGGAAAACTGTTTGAAATATTCCATTAAATACCGAAAGGAAAGGCCGTTGAATTTACCCTCCAAGGAAATATCCGCAAGGTGATAGAGTGGGACGCGCGAACCGTACATCAGCGTCGTAAAGGAAAAACCATAGACCAGACTGACTCCCATATACAAGAGCAAAGTGGGAACAAATGGCTTGTTTTCGAAAGGGAAACGATTGAAAAAGTAAAACAAAAACGGGACAGATGATACGCCAACCAGCATACCTGTTCCTTCATTAATCAAATAGAAAACCCATTTGATGAGATTCCCTTCGGCAATATCTTCGCTGACTAGTATACCGACATTAATAAAAAACAAGAGTACACCGATCAAGATGACGATTGTAATATCCTGCTTCCGTTTTTTGATAAAAGTAATTAGCTTCAAAATAAAATCTATTGATGATATCAAAACAGCCCGGCTCAGACTTCAGAAGTTTCCCTAGGGCTGCCTGAGAAAACTTCTGAAGTCTTGCTACGCTTCAAAATAAGTCTATTGCTCAGTGTCAAAAAACAGCCCGACTCAGACTTCAGAAGTTTCCCTAGGCCTGCCTGAGAAAACTTCTGAAGTCTTGCTACGCTTCAAAATAAGTCTATTCCCGCCGTTGCAGGTGTTTTTCACCTGTAACATATCCGGAGTCTAAGTTTCCAGGGAGAGATGTTGGTGGAAAACACACAACATCGGCGGGGATTTCTCGCTACGCTCAATTCAATCTGGAAGCGCAAAAGCCACGACAAAGTCTCCCTTCTTAGAAAAAGATACCTTACCATGTCCCCCCGCGGCGATAACAATATACTGCTTACCATTCAGTCGATAACTCATCGGCGTCGCATTACCTGCAGCAGGAAGCTCGTATTGCCAAAGCATTTCACCCGTCGCCGTCTCAAATGCACGAAAAAAGTTATCAAAAGTGGCAGCCACAAACGTTAGCCCTCCACTCGTCAAAATCGTACCTCCTAGGTTAATGCTGCCCCAATTTACAGCTTCTGGGTGAATACTGGGATCCATCATGATGCCTAACGGTTTTTCCCAAAGCTTGGCCCCACTATCCATATCTATCCCTACGATGGTTCCCCAAGGTGGTTTGGTTTGTATCCAAAAATCGTCTTTTTCGCTATGGGCCAAGATCGTACGTGCCATGAAATAAGGCGTACCATGCATCCCCGTGACTTCTGCTCGAATATCATTCTTATCTTTTTCCCAGTCTCCCATCACTTCATCCTGTAGCGCATTATCATGCCTGGGAAAAAGACTCACAATATGGGCGAGGTTATTGGTATTGGTCACTAAAATACGACGTTGGGGGTCATAACTCATCCCACTCCAATTGATACCTCCGACATTGCCTGGTGCAATCAGGGTGCCTTGACCAAGATCGGGTGGCGTAAAAATGCCTTCATATCGCAAGGCCTGAAAACGAGCTTTAGCGGAATCCAAAGCCGCTTCAGTAGGTGCCCAGATATCATCTAGACCAACCTTTTGCAATCCCAGCGGAAGGGGTTTGGTCGGAAAGGGCTGCGTAGGGGAGGCCTGCTCTCCAGGGACCAGGCTCCTAGGAACGGGCCTTTCCTCTACCGGAAAAAGTGGCTCGCCTGTCAGGCGATTCAACACATAAATGAATCCCATCTTGGTACCGATCGCCACGGCCGGAATTTCTCCCTTGAAGTCAAATAATACAGGTTGCGCCGCGATATCATAATCCCATAGATCATGATGGACCACCTGAAAATGCCAGCGGTATTCGCCTGTCCTAGCATCTACCGCAACTAGTGAATTGGCCATATCATTGTTCCCCAATCGTTCTCCTCCATAAAAGTCGGGACTAGGGGAGGAAGTAGGAATGAAAGCTAAGCCGTTCTTTTCGTCAATCGAAATCGTCGACCAGGCATTGGCCGCACCCGTATGTACGTGGCTACCATTAAGCCAAGTGGAGTCAGATTCAGCGGTAATGACCGTAGGAATAGGGTCAAAATCCCAAACGAGTTGCCCCGTTCTAATATCATAGGCACGGACTACTCCCTTTGGCATATTCGTCCGGCCATTATCGCCAATCGACGAGCCGGTGATGACCAGGTTGTCAAAAATCGCAGGCGCCGAAGTGACTTGTACTCTTCCCACTCCTCGTTTTAAATCTATAAAACCAGCTGTACCGAATGCGGGGTCGGGTTGTCCCGTTTTCAGATCCAAACTAAATAGACGTCCGTCCACCGTGGCTAAAAGAATCCGCTCTATCGATTCGCCATTTCTGCTCCCTTTCCAATAGCTTACGCCTCGGTTGGTAAGCTCTGAAAAAGAACCGCGGAGAATGACTTGCGGATCAAATAGCCATTCTTGTTCGCCGGTCTGTGCATCGATCGCAAAAACTCGATTGGAAGGCGTGCTGAAATACAGGCTTTGGTTCACCATGATGGGGGTGGCTTCAAAGGCGGCCTTTTCTTGGAGCCAAGGGGTGTCCTTGTATTGGGCCTGTTCTTGGGTACGGAAAGTCCAGGTAACTTCCAATTGTTTGACGTTTTTGGGGGTCACTTGATCGATATCGGCAAAGCGCTGTCCGCCTGCGTCATTGCCATAGTGGAGCCACTGAGTATCTGCTTGTGAAAAGATAACAATCGGGATAATCCACAAGAGCATAAAAAACAGAAAGTATTTCATAACAACGGGTATTTGAAGACAAGAAGCAGTAAAAATGGATGTTGGGCAAGTGATCTGTGATGAGTGGGATTATCCGATTGATAAGCGGGAACGAGCCACTGTTTTCTATTTCTTTTTGGTAAACATGGGTATGTTTTCCTCATTTTTTCGGATTTTGAAAGAAAAACCAACTAGTGTAATGAAAAAACTCACAGTCCTCTTCTACTTCTCCCTTTTTTGCTTTTCGCTCATAGGTCAAAAGGCAGGGAATGATCTCTTACAATCTAGCACTTTCTCGGGCCTCAAGCTTCGCAATATCGGCCCGGCATTTATGTCTGGACGAATAGCAGATATTGCCAAAGATCCGACTAATCCTAGCACCTGGTACGTGGCTACGGCCTCGGGCGGCGTCTGGAAGACCACCAATAATGCGACGACCTGGACGCCCATTTTTGATCGTTATGCCTCCTATACAACCGGCGCTATTGCGATAGATCCTAGCAATCCGAATATACTGTGGTTGGGTACCGGTGAGAATGCGAGCCAGCGGAGTGCAGGCTACGGAGATGGTGTCTACAAGAGTACCAACGGTGGGAAAAGCTGGACGAATGTCGGACTGAAACAATCAGAGCATATTGGTAAGATCGTTATCGATCCTCGTAATCCGGAGGTAGTTTATGTCGCTGCGCAAGGTCCGCTTTGGGCGGCAGGCGGCGATAGAGGCTTGTATAAGACAATGGA
>CAJXUM010000333.1 GCA_913060855.1 uncultured Lewinella sp.
CTATCCTCTTCGTCGGCAGCGTCAGATGTGTATAAGAGACAGTTGCAGGTGAGTCGTACGATTCAAAAATTACGATTGGTGCATCTAGTAAATCTGTTTACGAAAACATGATTGTTAAAGTAGATGGCAAAACACTTGATGTAGAGAATGGTGTTGCTGACTACTCTGTTTCGACGTCTAGCACTGGAGTGAAGAAGTATAAAGTAGATATTACTTTGACCAATCCTACAACCGGTAAAACAGAAACTTACTCTGAAGACTTCGAATATGAAGTGGGACGCCGTAGTGTAACAGTATCTGCCGATAAAATGAATGTATTCTATATCGGTGTGGATAACCCAGTATCTGTTGTTGCAGCGGGTGTATCTAGTAACGAACTACGTGTAAGTGGTAGTGGAGGAGGATTGAAGTTGAAAGGTCGTGGAAATAAATATACGGCTACTGTAACTACACCAGGTGTTTCTAGAATTTCTGTATCTGGTGGTGGATTGAAGGCAACTTCTTTCGAATTCCGTGCCAAGCGAATTCCTGATCCGATGGCCATGCTAGGTAAATCATCTGGTGGACCTATGGGTAACGGAGAATTCAAAGCGCAAGGTGGTGTATTGGCTATCCTTGACGGATTTGACTTCGATGCACGCTGTAATATTCAAGGATTTAACCTAACTTACGTGGCCAAAAGACAGGACCCTGTTCCTGTAGCTAATAAAGGGCCAGCTTATAGTGCTCAAGCCAAGCGATTGGTGCAGAGAGCTAAGCCAGGTGACATCTATTATTTTGATAATGTTCGAGCCAGATGTCCAGGTGATAAAGCAGGTCGAAAAATTAATGCGATGGTCTTTACCATCAAGTAAAGGATAAATTTTTCTGTTAACATGTAATAGTGCAGCCATTTAGTTCGTTATTAAATGGTTGCACTTTTGCAATTTAAAAACTAATGATTGACCATGAAGATCGCTCTGAAATTGCTAGGATTAAGCCTGTTGTTACTAACATTTGCGGCGCCCCTATCAGCACAGGTGCCTGACAACATCATGATGGATGCTGGTGAAGAAGACCAGGAGTCCGATCGGCCTTTAGACGACATTGTTGAAAAAAGGACCGTAGCTGAAAAACGAGTATTAGCTTACGATCACATTCGTGAAGCTGACATTTTCTGGGAAAAGCGCGTATGGCGCGTGATTGATACCCGGGAAAAAATGAACCTTCCTTTTGCCTACCCAGAACGTCCATTGTTCTCTATCTTGATGGATGCTGCTGAAACTGGTGAAATTACAGTTTACAGTGTAGAGGATGATAAGTTTTCCCAAAGACTTACCCCCGATGAAGTAAAAGCAATGGGAGCGAGTGTAGACACCATTACTACCTTTGACCCTGTTACTTACGAAGAAAAAATTGAAATCGTTACTAACGATATCAACCCGGAAGACGTAAAACGTTTCCGTCTAAAAGAAATTTGGTTCTTTGATGAAGAGACTTCTACTTTGCAAGTCCGTATCTTAGGTATTGCACCTTTGCTAGATGTAAAGGATGAAAATACTGGCGAGTTTCGCTATGAGCAGCCTATGTTTTGGGTATACTACCCAGGGGCTAGAGAGACTTTAGCAAGAGAGCGTGTCTTCAACTTTAAGAACGACAGTGTAGATGCTACTTGGGAAGATTTATTCGAAGCACGATTCTTCTCTAGTTATATCATCAAAGCTTCCAATGTACATGATCGCCGTTTGCAAGAATATTTGTCAGGTGTCGATCTACTACTGGAATCTGAAAAAATCAGACAAGAGATTTTTAATTTCGAGCACGATCTCTGGTCTTATTAATAGTATTTTCCTTCATGGATAAAAAAAGGACTTCGGGCGAGCCCCCGAGGTCCTTTTTTTTGAGAAGAGAGAAGACAGACCGCTCTGCTGTGAGAAAAGAGATGGCCATCCTCTCCTCTTTGTCTTCTGTTTTGTAGACTTCTTAGCAAACAGAAGTCTGTCCTCTCGCTTCTGTCCTCTCGCTTCTGTCTTCTCGCTTCTGTCTTCTCGCTTCTGTCTTCTCGCTTCTATATTCACCCCTGCATATACTCCCAAGCCGTCTGGTACTGGCCATTCGACTCGATATACTCCAACAGCTCCTGATAGAAACCGTCATTGCCAATAGTCGCACTATCTCCTACAATAACCAGTTGTAACCTGGCGCGTGTCATGGCGACATTCATCCGGCGATAATCTTTTAGAAATCCAATTTCCGACTTGGAATTAGAGCGAACCAAGGATAGGTAAATGACATCGCGTTCTTGCCCTTGGAAGCCATCAATGGTATTGATAGTAATAGGTAGCTCTTTGAGTTTGGGATCTTCTTCGACTTGGCGCTTGATATGGATGACTTGTTCTCGATAAGGGGAAATGAGCGCGATGGAAGGCAGGTTTTCTGGCTCAAACTGAGCAATCAATAGGTAGAGGTGTTCTGTTAAAATTTGATACTCTTCAGGATTGAACCGACTTTGATATTGGGCCTGGATCTTTTCCTCAAAACCACAACCTGCCGTATCGATAAACAGGATAGGTTCATCGGTGGAAAAAGCAAGCCGTTGCTGGGCTACATCCGGGGCTGCCTTCAAGGCATTATTGTAAAAACGTTGATTGGAAAAGCCCATGATTTGCTCGTTCATACGATATTGGGTGTCGAGAAAAGAAGTATCGGACATTCTTTCCAGGCATTTTTCGATCAATGTAATACCTAATCCTGCCTTTTGTGCAGTACGACTTTTGACGGTAGGGGGGAGTTGATGGGGATCTCCTGCAAAAATGACTCGGGAGACTTTGCTAATCGGAATCCAGCAGGCAGGTTCAAGGGCCTGTGCGGCTTCATCGATGATCAAGGTACGGAATTTTCGGCCTTGGAGGACTCTTGAACTGGCCCCAACGAGGGTACAGGTGATGACATTGGCGCCAGATAGGATTTGCTCGATCAGGCGATCCTCCAATTGATTGGCCCAGGCGGCCAATTCCTTAGCTTCTTGCTGTAACTGGCGGCGTTCTGCATATTCCTCTCGCCCAAATCGCCGCCGATAGCGATTGGCTTGCCGGCGTGTCTCTGCGGCTTGAATTTTTACCTTCTTGATATTTTTACTTTCCGGATGCTGCGAAAGACGTGCCTCTAGGGTATGGTTAATAATGCTCTCGTCGACCCTGGAAATGTTGCCAATTCGGACGACATTCAATCCTGCCGCTGCTAAGCGTTCGGTTAATAAATCGACAGCCGTATTACTGGGCGCGGAGACGAGTACGGTTTGTTCTTCTTGACTGATCAGTCGGATGGCTTCCACCAAGGTAGTTGTTTTTCCTGTACCTGGTGGGCCATGAATGACGCTAACATCCATAGCATTTATGGCTTTTTGTACAGCCATCTGCTGTGATGCATTCAGTTGAGGGACGGACAAGGGATGAGTAGGCCGATGAAAACTTGGATCTTGCGCGCCCAGGATAATATCTCTCAATTCGGCCAATCGATCCCCTTTCGCTTTCTTCACTTTGTTGAGTGCCTTTTCCATCTCTAAGTAGGTGCGCTCATCAAAAAGTAGGTCTACGCCAATCTGCCCCATGCCTATCCATTCGGGGAGGTCCTTACTATTGAGTACGATTTTCATTTTCTTTTTTTCCACATATTGGATAACGCCGGTTTTTTCTGGCTGATAGGCATCGGCTTGCCGGGTGAAGAAGTTGACCGTTTTCCCAGCTCTAAATTGATTGGGACTTTCGGATACTGGACGTTCGACGATAACAAAGGCACGTTCCCCAAGGGCATAACCTGATTTTAGAACGGCAACTGGATACCATGAGTAGCCTTTCTTTATACGTTCTTCCAGGGGTAGGTTGAGGACTTTAGTACGATGTTGTTCAAAGTCTTCTTGCTTTTCAAGGGCTAACCATTTGGATACTTCTTCTAATTCCTGGATGATTTTCGACATAATCAAATTTGTGGATACGCTACAATGGCTGGCAAATATAAGTGGATATTTTGATCCGTTGGCAATGATCGTAATTTTGGCTTTTTATAGGTTCTTGTCCAGGATTCTCAGTGACGGTCAAACTAATTAACTATTTTTATTGTACTGTAAGAGACTGTTTTCGCTTATTTGTAAAACAGTCGATAAAGTGCAATAAAGAGAAGTATGTCTACAAAAAAAGAAGAACTCTCCATCAAGGAGCAATTTAGCGCCCTAAGTAACCTTCCCCGCTTTTTTAGATTAATATGGAATACCAGTAAAAGTATGAGTTTGGCCAATGTCATGTTGCGCATTGTGAAATCGGCCATTCCGTTGGTGATGCTCTATATCGGGAAAGAAATTATTGATGAAATTTTGGCTTTACTGGCAGAAGAGGGGGAGGCTGATATGGGCTATCTTTGGCTGTTACTAGGGTTAGAATTGGCTTTGGCTGTCGTATCGGATCTCTTTAATCGTGGGATTTCACTGCTAGATAGCTTATTGGGCGATTTGGTCTCTAATAGAACGTCTGTGGATTTAATCAAGCATGCAGCAAGTTTAGACTTATACCAGTTTGAGGATGCTGAATTTTACGATAAATTGGAAAGAGCTCGCCGACAGACAACCGGGCGAACCGTGTTGATGACCCAGGTATTATCTCAATTTCAGGATATCATTACTTTACTCTTTCTAGGAGCGGGTTTAGTGGCTTTTAATCCCTGGCTGATCCTAATTCTGATTGCTGCGGTGATTCCATCTTTCTTGGGGGAAACCCATTTCAACCAGCGGACCTATTCACTAACCCGAAGTTGGACACCAGAGCGAAGGGAGCTAGATTATTTACGATTCATAGGAGCAAGTGATCAATTTGCGAAAGAAGTCAAATCCTTTAACTTGGCCAATTTTATTGCCGATCGCTTTGAATTGTTATCTCATAATTACTACAAAGCCAACCGGAAACTGGTGGTAGGTCGGGCGGCCTGGGGTAGCTTGTTTTCTGCTTTGGGTACATTGGCCTATTACGGCGCTTACGTTTTTATCATTATTCAAACGGTCACCGGATTGATCACAGTGGGTACCTTGACTTTTCTTTCGGGAAGCTTCAAAAATATGCAAGCTCGGCTTCAATCTATCATGACTCGTTTTTCCAGTATTGCTTCTTCTGCGCTGTATTTGCAAGACTTATTTGATTTCTTCAGTATTGAGCCAATCATCAAAACGGTAGAAGGGGCACAGCCTTTTCCAAGTGCACTCAAGGATGGCTTTCGTTTTGATAATGTAAGTTTCAAATATCCCAATAGTGATAAATGGGCCATTCGAAATTTGTCCTTTCATTTGCGACCTGGAGAGAAACTGGCGCTAGTAGGTGAGAATGGAGCAGGAAAAACGACTTTGGTAAAGTTATTGGCTAGGTTGTATGAACCTACTGAAGGAAAAGTATTATTAGAAGGGGTAGATCTTAAAATTTATGATTTGAAAGACTTGAGAGATCATATTGGAATTATCTTTCAAGATTATATGCGATTCCAATTGAAAGCTGGAGAGAATATAGCCGTGGGAAGTATTGAACAGTTAGAAGACCAAGGGGTGATCGAAGCAGCTGCAGCAAAAAGCTTAGCGGATACTGTTATCGATGAATTACCCGGAAAATACAACCAAATGTTGGGTAAACGCTTCGCAGATGGTTTGGAGCTGTCTGGCGGGCAATGGCAAAAGATTGCCTTAGCTCGGGCTTATATGCGGGATGCACAATTACTGATCTTAGATGAGCCTACCTCTGCCTTGGATGCTCGGGCGGAGCATGAAGTTTTTCAACGCTTTTCTGATTTGATTGAAGACAAATCGGCGGTGTTGATTTCACATCGATTTAGTACGGTGCGGATGGCTGATCGAATTCTCTTCCTGGAGCATGGGCAGTTATTGGAGCTAGGTAGTCATGAGGAACTCTTAGCGCAGAATGGGAAATATGCGGAGTTATTCCATTTGCAGGCACAGGGATATGTTTGATGCGAAAAATAAAAGAGAGGAATAACAGCTATTAAAAATATCTTATATTTGCTAAATATATCCATAAACAAGGGGGATCATAAGATAATTACAGCTTATATCTTATGAAAACCACTTATAGTCATCTCTTTGTCTTTATGACAAGCTTCTTATAATCGACTAACTTGAAGCACAATATGCTTGTCAACTAGTCTAGATGCTTAAATACCGATTAGGAAAAGTATATTTACTTTAATTCTTACTTGCTAGGCCAGTTAAGTATTGGTGTGACAAGTTGAACAAACCCTCAGTAAACATAAAATTTTAATGATCTATTCCTTGGTTATCCTGGATGCGGATCTTCGAACACGTGCAGTTTGTGAACAGGTCCTAAAATCAAAATCTCTCTCAAAGATACGGCTGGTAGGTTTGGCCACTGAACTAGGTGCAGGTAAAAAACTATTAGCCAAAGTTAAACCAGATATAGTAGTTATCGGCGATCAATTGGAGCGGGGCGACATCGGAGGCCTCTTGAGTGATGAAAGCTTTTCACCTCCACCCATTCTCATCATCACCGCTACCAATGACCATTATTCTATACCGGCACTGAAAAAAGGAGCTATGGATTATCTTTTTAAACCGCTAGCCAAAGATGAACTGGAGAAAACCTTGCTCCGAGGGATAGAAAAACTAACAGATGAAGAGATCGGGGAGGAGAATGGCTTCCTGCCTATTACCCAAAAGCTACTAATCAAAAACGCGGAGGGGACTTTCCTAGTATCGAAAGCCTCCATTATAAGATGCCAATCTGAAGAAGGCTATACCACTATTTTCTGCCAAGGGAAGACTCCCACCTTGGTATTGGCTAAAACCTGTCTCTTATACACATCTGACGCTGCCGACGAAGAGGATAGTGTAG
>CAJXUM010000334.1 GCA_913060855.1 uncultured Lewinella sp.
TACACTATCCTCTTCGTCGGCAGCGTCAGATGTGTATAAGAGACAGGTATTATACTTTGTCAATTCATTCCTTGAACCTGGCTTCCTTTCACTGAGTCTACTAAGCACTTTGGGCGGAACCGTTTACTTGGGACTACATTTTATGAAGAAGACAGAAGAAATTCTTCTGATTCAGAAGGTCATTGTACCTAAAACTATGGGGTTAATCGCTAAATTTTTCTAGCCCTTATCCATTCAAAACTAGCAGATATTATGTCTACGGAAACACCATTAGTAAGCATCGCGATGATGGCTTACAATTGTGAACAGTACATCGCACAAGCTATTGAGGGCGTGGTTATGCAGGAAACGGATTTTCCTTATCAACTTGTGATAGGAGAGGACTTTTCTACGGATACCACGCGCCAGATATGCGAAAAATACGCACAAGAATTCCCCAACAAAATCAAACTGTTACCCTCTGAAAGAAACTGGGGGATGCTGCGCAATTTCTTCCGCATTCTGGATAATATTGATTCCAAATATGTGGCCTGGTGCGACAGTGATGATTTCTGGACTGATCCAGAGAAATTGCAGATGCAAGTAAGCTTTTTGGAGGCTCATTCCGATTATGGCCTAGTATATACCGATGTCAATATTGTAGATGGAAATGGTCAATTGAAAGACGATCCTGAACAAGCGGCTATTCGAGAAACTTTTGATCAAGGAAACGTATTTTTCAAGTTGCTCACTGGGGGTAACTTCGTCATGACTTGCAGTACTGTTTTTCGAAAAGACTGTGTTGTGTACGATAAGACCAATGAGGACCTCAATATGTTTGGTTATGACTTCTGGTTCTGGTTAAATATAAGTATGCGAACCAAGGTGCATTTCATCAACAAACGGACTATTTCCTATCGAAAACACGAGGCACAAGCGACCCATGCTGGTTTTCAAAAGGACCGTAAGCGTATCTACTATATGATGTATGATACCATCATGAATTTTAATAAAACCTACAATAAACCCTTAACCGAACCTGAACAGATTCTGATTTTCAGGAAGTTACTCTCTTTGATTTATCAAAAAGGAGGAACCTTCGGGATGAAGTTGAAGGCATTCAGTCTACTCCCCAAATACTATCCGGGCATCTCTAGCGTAGTGCAGTTGTTTGGATTGAAAGTGAGGAAGTTAGAGCAAACCACCCATTAACAAAATTAAAAAAAAATCCGATGTCAAAAGTAGCATTAATTACCGGTGTAACCGGACAAGACGGCTCTTACTTAGCCGATTTACTCCTCAAGAAAGGTTATACCGTATGGGGCATGAAAAGACGAAGCTCCTCCTTCAACACTGAACGAATTGATGAGTTGTTTGCCAATGATCGACAAGAGGAAGACCCTCGCTTCCATTATTTTTATGGCGACCTCACAGACTCTAATAATATCATCAAGTACATACAGGAAATACAGCCAGACGAGATTTACAACTTGGCTGCCATGTCTCATGTAAAGGTGAGTTTTGACACACCAGAATATACGGGTAATGTCGATGGATTAGGCACATTAAGAATATTGGAAGCTGTACGTATTTTGGGATTAGGTAATAAAACCAAAGTATATCAGGCCTCTACTTCTGAATTATACGGTAAAGTACAGGAAATCCCACAGTCTGAAACGACTCCTTTCTATCCTCGCAGTCCTTATGGCGTAGCCAAAATGTATGGTTACTGGATTACAGTCAACTACCGGGAAGCTTACAATATGTTTGCTTGTAATGGTATCCTTTTCAACCACGAATCACCGGTAAGAGGGGAGACTTTTGTGACACGTAAGATCACCCGTGCCGTTGCTAATATTTCTTTGGGGTTCCAGCAACTACTTTCCTTAGGTAACCTAGATGCAAAACGAGATTGGGGGCATGCCAAGGATTATGTAGAGGCCATGTATCTCATGTTGCAGCAAGACATTCCTGAAGACTTTGTGATTGCAACAGGTACGACTACATCTATTCGTGATTTTGTCCGTATGGCTTTCAATGAAGTCGGTATTGAAATTGAATTCAGTGGTAAAGGGGTAGAGGAAAAAGGTTTGATCAGTGATATTGATCGCGCCAAGTTCGAGTCGCAAACAGGTATTGAGGCCAACCACTTGCACGTTGGAAAAGAGTTGATTAAAGTAGATCCTTTCTACTTCCGACCGACAGAAGTCGATTTATTAATCGGTGATCCCACAAAAGCAAAAGAGAAACTGGGTTGGGTGGCTAAGCATACCCTGCCAGAGTTAATTGCGGAGATGGTGAATTGTGACGTAGAGCGAGTAAGAAAAAAGCACTATTTGAAAACGGGTGGTTTTGCCATTCTTAATAACGTAGAAGACGTTCTTTAAACATGAAAACACTAGTAACAGGAGCAACTGGTTTTTTAGGTAAGCGAGTAGTTAAAAAACTACAGGCCAGCGGGGATAATCCCATTCTTACCTCCCTCAGCATGGGGGTCGACTTACGAGATTTTAACCAAACTAAGGCGTTTTTTGAGGCTCACCAGCCAGATGTATTATTGAATTGCGCCTCCTTTGTGGGAGGGATTCAATTTGGCTATAAATATCCGGCCGATCTTTTTGAAAATAATCTTCTGATGAACGTTAATCTTTTGCGTGCAGCAAGAGAAACGGGCATCGGTAGAATCGTTAATCCCATTTCGAACTGTGTATATCCAGCCAAGGCAACGCTTTTCAAAGAGGAAGAAATATGGGACGGCCCCATGCATGACTCCGTTTTGGTTTATGGCTTCGTAAGGAAGGCTTTTTGGGTTGGCTCATGGGCCAATGCCAAACAACATGGTATGGACATTATCAATATTGTATTGTCCAACATGTATGGCCCGGAGGATCACTTCGAAGAAGAACGATCTCATGCCTTAGGTGCGCTGATCATGAAATTCGTAGAAGCGAAAAGGAGCAACTCTCCTTTTGTCAATGTTTGGGGATCGGGCACGCCGGTACGAGAATGGTTGCACGTAGATGATGGTGCCGAGGCGATGATTCGCAGTATCAAAATGCCACCTACTACCGATTTTGTCAATATTGGGGTAGCTCACGGTATTTCTATCATTGAAATGTGCGAATTAATTAAGGAATTGACGGGCTATACAGGCAGTATTAAGCTTGATCCGTCAAAACCCGACGGAGCACCGTATAAGACCGTGGACGGAAGCAAAGGGGAAGAGCTATTGGGATGGAAACCTTCTAAACCTTTCAAAGAAGGAGTAGCGGAAGCCATCAAATGGTATGAAGAAAACTATTCTTATGCGTGAGATTAAAAGCGAAAACGGGGATTTGTTAGCGATACACATTGCAGCTAATGCCCCGGCTAAAGACGGGAGTGAGTTTTACTGTAAGGACGATGATTTTATCCAACTGGCTAGTCATCAATATCCACCCGGTAAAATTTTCGCCGCTCATCAGCACAAAGAAGTGGACCGAAAAGTCACCTTGACCCAAGAAGTACTCTTTGTACAAAAAGGAGCTTTACTGGCTGCCATTTTCGATTTAGAAAAAAAGATGATAGAATCTTTCACCCTCCATCAGGGGGATCTTATCGTACTGCTTAAAGGAGGTCATGGTTTTACCGTCCTATCAGAGGAAACTCGTTTCCTGGAGGTTAAAAACGGTCCTTATCTCGGAGCTGAGGCCGATAGATTCAGATTATTCCAATAAGCAAGTAACACAGCAACATGACTATCAAACACACAGAATTAGCACTAAACGGAGGACCAGCTGTCACTAATGATAGAGTCCTCATCCATCTTCCTACGATAGCGGAAGAAGATATCCAGGCTGTAACGGAAGCGATGCGGACCACTTTTGTGAGTGGGGACGGGCCTGCCTGCCGGGAATTTGAGCAAAAACTAGCCGATTACCTCGGGGTTAAATTTGCTTTGTTTTTGAACTCAGCCACGACAGCCTTGGATTTAGCTTTCATGGTAAAGGATTTCCCTGCTGACAGCGAAGTCATCGTACCTAACTTTACCTATACCAGTACAGCCTTAGGACCTATCCTAAATAACTTAAAGATTGTACTGGCAGACGTACGGCCTGATAATGGCAATATTGACGTTAGCAAATTGGAGTCCTATATTACCGATAAGACCGTAGCGATTATACCCATTGACTATGCAGGTAATCCTGCAGAAATGGATGAAATCAACGTCATCGCTAAAAAGCATGGCCTATACGTTGTGCAAGATACGGCTCAGTCTATCGGTTCGAAATACAAAGGAAAATACACGGGTAATCATGCCGATGTAGGTACTTTCTCCTTTCATGGCACCAAGAACATGACGACTGGGGAAGGAGGTGCTTTTGTTACCAACAATGAAGAGATAGCGGACCGTGTGAAGATCATGAGAGAAAAGGGTACCGATAAGTATTCTTTCTTGACGGATAATGTAACCCGTGGCTACTACCAGTACGTCGATAAAGGCAATAGCTATGTACAATCTAACATCAATGGCGCAATGGGTATTACCCAATTAGCGCGTTTGAATGCCATGAATGCGCAGCGCAGAGCGATTGCCGAATTTTATCTCTCGGAACTCAAGGGTATCGATGGATTGGATTTTATAAAAATCACAGAGGGTGCAGAACACAATTGGCACCTATTCGGCCTATTAGTTCCACCAGAAAAACGATATTGGATTTTGGATGCCCTTAGAAAAGAAGGCATCATGGCAAATGTGCATTATACACCTTTGCACCAAAATAAATATTACGCTCATTTAGGAACCGATGAGGATTTTCCGGGTTCCATGGCCTTTTATAATCGCTTGCTTCGCATACCTATTTATCCTTCTTTGAATAAGGAGGATCAGCAGAAAGTAGTTGATGCAGTGAAAAAGGTTTTTGCCCACTTATAAGATGGAGAAGCGAATTTTAGTTTTCGGAGGAGGCATCAATCAAGTGCTGCTGATCAAGGCTTGTAAGGCGCTGGGGTATTATACGGTTGTAACGGATCCAAATCCCACCGCTCCTGGCGCCTCAGATGCAGATGTTTTTGCAGTCCTTCCACCCAGAGATTTTGAAGCCCATTGCGATCTTATAGAAAAGGAACAAATTGCGGGGCTAGTAACTTGTCAGATGGAGAATCCTTTACAATTGATGGCTAGATTGGCCGATAAGTATGGATTTCTATTCCCATCGGAGGCGGTTATTCAACGGGCTCGCGATAAATACCTGATGAAGCAAGCTTTTCTTGCGCATGGCGTTCCTTGTGCCAAAGGGGTAATGATTGAAACCATCGCACAATTGAAAGCTTTTGATTTTAAGGACTGGTTATTTCCACTTATTATCAAGCCAGTAGATAGTTATTCTAGCCGAGGCGTTTATCGCGCCGAAAGCCGAGAAGCGTTGATTTCACATTACGAAAAAACCGCTGCATTCTCTTCTAATGGTCAGGTACTAATCGAAGAATTTCTAGCAGGCCCAGAGGTAAGTGTCGAGTGTGTTACTGGAAAAGGTAAAACGCATATTGTCCAAATTACAGATAAGGTCATTACTCCTTATCCACACACGGTCGAGTTGGCACATTATCAGCCATCTGCTTTATCTGAAACAACTTGCTCAGAGATTCGTAAAGTTGTTCATGAAGCGATTGCAGCACTGGGAATAGATAATAGCGGATCTCACGCCGAATTGAAGATCACACCGCAAGGTCCAAAGATGATTGAGATCGGTGCCCGTTTAGGCGGCGACTATATTTCTTCTTATCTGACAGCATTATCTACAGGCGTCGACATGAATAGAGCAATAGCTCAAATTGCAATGGGGGAGGAGCCTGATGTACAGTCTTCTTTCCAGCATTTCTCAGCGATTCAATATTATAATTGGGAGGCGGGACGAAAGGTGAAAACCAAAATGCCGTTGAATTATTTTCTAGAAAAACCCGAAGTGGCATTTGCCGAAATATTTGTCAAATCCGGGGATATTCTACCTCAAATTACAGAAAGTACCTTACGGCATGCTTGCTTTATCACCAGTGCCACCGATCGAAATGAATTAGCCCAGAATGTAGCACAGCTGTCTGAAGAATTCTCGGATTTACTAACACTTGACTGATTGTAACAACACTATGAAGGTTTTATTATTTATACCACAGCGTTACGGCTTTTTTCACTCCTTCAAAGAAACCTTTGAACACCTTGGAGCGGAAGTTCATGCTGTAGATTATTACCATGTGGTAAAAAGCTGGGAGAAAAAGGTCAACGTACAGATCTTTAGATTGCCCAATAAATACCGCCTCAAATGGGAGGCCTATTATTTCAAGAAGATAAACGAGTATTACCTCGAAGAATATAAGCGACTTCGTCCGGATGTCATCTATATCTACAACAATGAATTATTGCTACCAGAAACGCTAGCTTATTTCAAGAAAAATGGCACAAAAATTGGATTTTTCTTAGGTGATAGCCCGTTTTACACGCCTACCAATCGGCATTATCTCCAATTATTGGATTATGCAGATGCGATTTTCACAACCGACTCTTTTTGGATTGACCAATTCAGTAAGATGGGATTGAAAAATCTCCACCTGACTTATCCTAGCGTACCTAGCCACCAGCATTTTCCTAAAAAATTAGCACCTGAGCGATATGAGGAATTGAAAACGGAGGTATTGTATGTCGGAATGTCCTATACGGATAGTTGGGGCTATAAGAAAGCTAAATTCTTAAATGAGTTTACCGATTTCGACCTACATATCCATGGGAATGATGATTGGGAGCGCTGGTTTAAGGCTGTCTCTTATACACATCTCCGAGCCCACGAGACCGAGGCTGATCTC
>CAJXUM010000335.1 GCA_913060855.1 uncultured Lewinella sp.
CTTGCAGGCGCTTATTTCCGACTTTTTTCTATCGAATCATCTTTAGGAAAGTACCGACAAACCAATTGGAGTCGGCTTTTACCAATGTATCGAGTGTAGAATCGGCCTTACTACTGAATAGCTTTATTTCTCTCACCATTTTCACGAATTCTTCGGTAGCTATATCATCACCTTCGACACTTGAGATTTCATCCAAGACTTTAATCATCGGCTCCAGTTCCTTTTTCTTACGCTGGATGATAATTTGCTTTACTACTTCCCATAAATCCTTTTCGGCTACAAAATACTCTTTTCGCTCCCCTGGCTTTAGTTCTTTATAAACCAGTCTCCAGTCGATTAATGCCCTGATATTCATATTGGCATTGCCTCGTGATATCTTGAGTTCCTCCATTATGTTTTCTGCGGAAAGGGATTCAGGTGACAGCAATAGCAAGGCATGAATTTGTGCCATGGTGCGATTGACACCCCAATTGGACCCCAAGGCTCCCCAAGCTTGTATAAATTTTTCTTTTCCTTCTAGTAGCTCCATCAGTATTTAGGTTCTTTGTAGGTAGGTAATAGTGCTGCCCAAACCAGAGCGGCCGCTAAAGTGTAAACAACAATCTGTACTTTCAGAAATAAATGAAAGCAAATGTACACTAAAATAGGGTAATTTCCCAGCAGGAGACTTGACTATTCTGGACTTGACTAAACAAACGGTAGTTTTACTATTTGCGCTTCTAACTGCTTTCTTCCAGCAGATATCCAGATCGAACCTCCTAACTTTGCCTGGTCGATAGGAACATAACCTAGGCCAATAGGAATACCTAAAGTAGGGGAGAGCGTACCCGAGGTGACTTTGCCTATTCCTTTACCATTTTTGTCCTCGATGGTGTATCCATGGCGAGCTACTCTTCGCCCTTTTACGGTAAAGGCGACAAGTTTACGACTGACTCCTTCTTGTCTCTGCTGAATGAATAGATCACGGTTGATGAATTCTCCCTTTTTGGTTTTTGTGATCCAACCCAATCCTGCTTCTATTGGCGAGGTGGTGTCGTCAATATCATTACCATACAGACAGTATCCTTTCTCTAAGCGTAAGGTATCTCTAGCTCCCAGTCCAATCGGTTGAATATTACTAGCTGCACCAGCTTCAAATAGAGCGTCCCATAAGGCCTTGGCTTTATCATTGTCTACATACAATTCAAAGCCTCCCGATCCGGTATATCCCGTTGCTGAAATCAAGACATTATCAATACCTGCGACTTCACCCTTTGTGAAGGTGTAATAAGATAGCGCATCAAGTTGTACAGCGGTGAGTGCCTGGATCACTTTGGTGGCATTAGGACCTTGTACGGCCAAAAGTGCGGTTTTATCTGATATATTGATTAGGCTAGTATCAAAATCGTTATGTTTACTAACCCAGTCCCAGTCTTTTTGAATATTGGAAGCATTGACTACCAACATGAACGCTTTTTCTCCTGCTGAACATTGATCTTCATCCAGGCGATATACTAGCAGGTCATCAACAATACCTCCTTCTCCATTCGGAAAACAAGAGTATTGGGCTTGCCCGATTTCTAATCGACTCGCATCATTGGAAGTTACCTTCTGGATCAGATCTAGCGCTTCTTTTCCTTTTACAATGAATTCTCCCATATGAGAAACATCAAAGACGCCCACATTTTCCCGGACTGCTTTATGTTCTTCAGTTATTCCTGCATAGGAAATAGGCATGTTATAACCAGCAAAAGGAGCCATCTTTGCTCCTAATCCGATATGAGTGGCGGTAAGTGCTGTACTTTTCATGTAGTGGCAGTAATGGTTAAGGGTATTAGTTAAGCTAATGTATAGATATACTTTCTATAGCATCTCCGATCAGGATGTTATGCAACACATCCTTGCCAGATTTTATTCGCGCAAAAATAGTATAATTTCCGTCTAAATGAGGCGTCGGAGAATGTGTTATAAAAAAATGAGTGCTTTCTGTATTGGAACCTGCATGTGCCATTCCTACCAGACCTTCTTGATCGTAATGTAGTTGGCTGATTTCAGAACGTATGGTATAATTAGAGACTGATTTTTCTTTTGGTGTTGCCTGTCCAATTTGCACGACAAAATTGGGTACCGCGCGATGAAAGCTTTTTCCTTCATAAAAACCATTCTCCACCAACTGCAAAAAGTTAGCCACAGAACCAGGTGCGATATTAGGTAGCAATTCGATTGAAATATCCCCTTTAGAGGTTTTTAAGATAGCTTCTGGGGTGAGGTCTAAGCCATCTAGCGTAGACCAGGCGATAGGATGTTGGTTAGTCCCTTCATCTGGGATTGGAGCATCTTCTCCTTCGAGGACGGCTTTTGTTTTTTGGAGTAGATTGTACAAACTGCGATCAGCGGGTAAACTAAGTTGGTCGATAGCTTGTGTAAGGAAGTCGGTATTGTCAATTAGGCTCCCAAAATTCTGTGCCTCAGATTGTAAGGCTTGAGCGGCCGGATAAATCATATAGGAATCGCCAGAGGAAATGGCCGTTTGAAAATGAGTAGCTAAAGTCTTGGCGATACCATTGGATGCATTACCAAAGGAGGCTTGGAAGTTGGGCCTAGCGGATATACCGGCTAAGGCCTGCACACTCGCGCCTCTTACGACATGAGAACTATCTCGGTAGCCTTCTCGCTGAATGAATCTATAGTTCCAAGGAAATTCGGCGAGGGCTGTGAGTGCGGCTGCTTTCTCATAGGGCGTTTGGGCGCGGAAGTAGCGCTGACGAAGCTCTCTGTTAAGGATAGCTTTGGCTTCTTGTTCGGCGGGGGCGAGATAGCGGTTCGAAGCCGCATAGAGAGTGAGCTGGGTGCGCCAAGGAGTGCTAACTTTGGCTCGCCGCCAATAATTACCGGCATCTTTGGCTTCTCCTTTGGCTAGGAAGTAATCGGCTGCCCGCAGTCGTACGTGTGGATTTTCATCTAATAAGGCAGCAAAAACGGCATTACTGACCTGATCGTATTCGAAGTTGGCTAAAGCCCTTAAAATATTGCATTTCACTCGATAATCTTGTTCTTGCGACAAGCCCTCCAGGAGTACGGAGAGCGCTGTATCTTGTTGAGTCTTTCCTAAGCCTACGGCCAAGGCCATTCTCAAACGAGGGTCATCGGCTTGTCGGTAAGCTGCAATCAGTGATGGTCCCAAGGTGTCGAGACGAAGGTTTTCAACGCGGAAAAAATAATTAGCTGCAATCAGCTTTACGGCAGTAGGAACAGTCGGATCCTGTACCAATTGAGCCATGCGAGCAGTGCCTTCTGGAATTATTATCTTTCTTATTCCATAGCGATATATCCCCCAGGCTTGTCCTTCCAGCAAGGCTGAATCTTTAGCTTCATAGGTTTGTATCGTACTCAATAATTGTAGGTATTCCTTATCACCACATTTACCAATCGCTTCCAGGATGGCTTTGTTAGCCAAAGCATATACCCCGGCTGTATCAGCCTGATCGAAAGCATCACTCAGGAAACTGCTGGCAGCTGGCAGGCCCGTTTGCCCGATCGCAAAGGCGGCGGCGGCACGAACTTTATCCACCTTATCTTCCAATAGTGCGGTTAGGGGTATAAGCGTCGAACTATCCCTAATCGTCGCAAAAGCCATAGCTGTTTGATAGCGATAGGTTGGATTGGGATGATCCAAAAAATTAAGCAGACTATCCACCTGTTGCTGATCTTGTAAGTCAGCAATGTGCCGAAATAGGCTATCCCGATAATTTGTATTGACGTCAGTAAGTTGTTCCTCGAATGGAGCGATACAAGCGTTTTGCCATAGACAAATGATCGCTAAAAGTCCTCCCAATAGTAGCTTCTTCATTTAAAAAATGAATTTGGTATTGCTGTAAAGGTAAATAATTAATTTAAGGGAAATAATCGGAGAGAATAGCTAGTTAGAGCATGTTTTGCAGACCTCAATTGCCTCCAAGCGGCCAATTTTGTTTTATACTGCGTTAGATTTTTCGCCTAATTGCCCGCATTTGCCGATAGCTATCGGCAGCAAAAATCTGCTCACTTTCGGCTAATCATGCCTGCCCAAATCTGCTCTTAGGGGGGATAAAGTCGAATAATTCACTGCTAAACCCTGAACCCAAATAGCAAAGACAGCGGTACCACTTGGATTCAGGGAGCTTATGAAGATAGAATGTTTTCTTGATTAGCCTTCTGCAGCTTCTCTGGCTTTACGTGCCGCGATAAAGCTTTTGATATAAGTCACCATACCAAAAATAGAAGTAGCGACCATGATACCCACACGAACAGCGGCTAGCGTATCACCTCTACCAATGGCACCTTTCAATGGCATCAATAAAGCAATGATAATCAACAAGGTTAGCAAAACGACAATATGCGCAACTACCTTATTTTCCTTTTTAAAAGGAGGAGTAACTAACGCAAAAATAACGCCAAAGCCTACAGGAATCAAAGCCGTAGGAGAGGGGGTTTCGGAACCAAAATAGCCCCATAATCCCAAAATAATAAGGGCAGCAGCGTTGAGTAGATTAGCCTGAAATGGTTTCATAATTCTCTTTTTTTTGCTAATATAAACTAATCCCGACTAATGGGCTGTTCTGCTGGTTCAGAATATTGTCACAATTGAAGAATTACCAGCCTACAGTTAGCAAAATTTATTGATTGCCGTCCTTGGGTAAGGTTTCTGAACTGAGACCTTCATCTCCAAAACCATCATTGAGCAATTCATCCTGAAATTCATTGTCTCCGTCTATCGGCATTATTTCACCATCGTATTCCTCACAATTAATGACAATACCAAGATCGCCCGGCGGTCTATAGAATCTAGCCTTTGTGTCGAATTCTATTTCTTCTGAGGCCTCCAATCGTTTGATAAATTCTCTGAAGAAAGGTTTAGCCATATAGGCACCCTGTCCATAATGAATTGAGCGGAATCTAAACCATCGATCTTCTCCGCCTACCCAAGTACCTACTACTAGATTCGGCGTTACCCCCATGAACCATCCATCCACATAATCATTAGTCGTACCCGTTTTCCCACCTACATCACTCTTGATGCCATGAAGTCCAGTACCCGAATAGCGGAGCATATCCACCATTACAAAATTGTGGTTCTGTCGAAGGGCAGGTTTGGCATTGCTATAGGCTTCATAGATCTTCTTTCCGTTTTTATCTTCGATTTTGAGGATATAGATCGGCTCTCTATAATAACCATTGTTGGCAAAGGTGGTGTATGCACCCGTCATCTCCATTACCGTCAAATCAGCAGAACCTAGTGCGATAGAAGGAGAAGGAGGCAATACATATCGCCCGTTGGGGTACTTTTTGTTTTTATCAATTCCCATTTGATGAACGAGCTGTCGTACCGGTTCGGCACTACCTAACTGTTTCATCAACCAAGCCGAGATTGTATTTTTAGATTTTGCCAGTCCTTGACGCAAGGTGAAAAGCTCGCCGGAGTATTCGCCGTGTGAGTTTTGAGGCGTCCAGGGTTCTCCCAAGTAAAACTGGCCATCACCTGGCGCAATCGTGATGGGGAGGTCATATACCTGGTGACAGGGCGATAGTCCTTGCTGTTGTATAGCTGTGGCATATACGAAAGGCTTGAACGTAGAGCCTACCTGTCGCCGCGTTTTTACGTGATCAAATTGGAAGTACTTATGATTGATACCGCCGACCCAAACTTTGACGTGGCCATTCCTCGGATCGATAGCCAAAATACCCGTCTGAAGAAACATTCGATGGTATTTGATCGAGTCCAATGGCGTTAGGGTCGTATCCTTTTCCATCTTATCGTTATAGGCAAAAACCTTCATCGGTACCTCCTTGGCAAAAGCGGTTTCGGCTTCCTCTTGTAGGTCTGCCCATTTCTCTTTCAAGCGATCAAAATGCTTGCTCTTCATCGCTTTTCGGTGCTCCGCGGCCAAGCTACTACTGATCAAATTCTGAGAGACCAATCTGGCCAATACTCCCTTTTTCTTAGCCTCTCGAATGATTCTTTCTACTTCCCTATCATCTTCGTGAAAGGTCATGTCCACTTCTTTTGCCATTTCATTGATGATAGGCAAAATATGTTTTTCACGTAAGGACTGATAACGTAAGGAATTACGAATCAACTTCGTTAGTGTGCGTTCGCGTGCTTCCAGCGGAATCTCGTGATCAGAATCACTTTTATAGGTCCAAGGGTTCATACCACGCCAGACGGCATTGAATGATTTCTGAACCTTTTTCATGTTTTTGATCATTTCCTCTTCTGCCAATCTTTGCATAGAAGAATCGATCGTTGTATAAATTCGCAGACCGTCTCGATAGACATCATAGGTAGAACCATCGGGTTTTCTGATATCTTTTCGGGCCAAAATCTTCTTCACGTCTTTGGATACTTCCATTCTGAAGTAGGGCGCCAATCCATCGATATGCGTTTGTCGACTGAAATTGAGGCCTAAAGGTAAGTTGCGGAGTGAATCGTATACTGTCTGGTCAATGATGTTATTCTTCTGCATTTGCTTTAAGACCACCATTCTACGATGGAGTACCGTATCGGGACGTCGTGTGGGATCGAAAAGAGAAGGATTTTTTAACATGCCTACTAGGATAGCGGCTTGTTCTGGCTTCAAGTCCTCTGGTGCGGTATCGAAATAGATTTCTGAGGCCGCTTTGATGCCATAGGCACCATTGACAAATTCAAATTTATTGAGGTAAAGAGCGATAATTTCTTCCTTGGTATATTTCTTTTCCAGTCTAACGGCAATAATCCATTCTTTTAGCTTTTGCATGATCCTGTCTCTTATACACATCTCCGAGCCCACGAGACCGAGGCTGATCTC
>CAJXUM010000336.1 GCA_913060855.1 uncultured Lewinella sp.
ATCTCCACTATCCTCTTCGTCGGCAGCGTCAGATGTGTATAAGAGACAGCTTTTATACAGGATCTGACCTCCAAAATTCACTCCAAAGATTCCCTGAATTTAGCACTGGTGATGAACCTCAAACGCTCCTTGAGTAATATCAATGATGATGATGTGCAGGTAGAGGTAAAAGGGGGAGTAGTTTATGTTTCTATATCCGATAAACTCCTTTTCCGCTCCGGTAGCTCAAAGATTACCAGCGAAGCCAATGAGGTTTTGAATACGTTAGCACTGGTGATCAATGACCATAGTGATCTCAATATTTTGGTAGAAGGCCATACGGATGATGTTCCTATTTCTAATTCCTGTATGGATGACAATTGGGATTTAAGTGTAAAACGGGCCACTTCGGTTGTACGTACATTGGTAGACGACTACTATGTTGATCCACAACGGATGACCGCTGCGGGACGATCCCAGTACATTCCTAAGGCAGATAATAGTAGTAGCTCGGGCCGCGGTATCAATCGACGGACGGAGATTATTATCACCCCAAAACTGGATCAATTCTTTCAATTATTGGAAGGACCCATGATTGCTGATTAAACCTTTCCCAGGTTCCAAATATAAAAGATGTCGGTGCTAGTCGCTAGGCTAACACCGACATCAAAAGCTGAGTATATCTTTTCAGTTGAAGACTATCTGGTCTTTCCAAACGCTTCAACTTCCAATTCTTTCAACGCTACTTTATCACTACCTTCTGATAGGCAATAAAATCCTTATTGCGCAATTGCAATACATAAGTACCACGCTGTGTACCGGCAGGAATAGACAAACTGTGCGCTTGGCTGCCTGCACCTAATCCATTCCAACGTTCTCGCTTCACCAACCGACCACTCATATCGTATAAATAAGCATCGAGTTGATCCACTGATTGTTCTAATGAAAATTGCATTTGAATTTGATCTGTAGCTGGATTCGGCGCTACTTTCAATGCCATTTTTTTACGGGCAATATTCTTGTTAGAAGAGACTTCATCAATTTTGATATAAAAAGTCATGATGCCTTGTTCTTCGCCTACGCCTGGCAAATCATACTGAATTAGTGGTGCCAATTCATCGCTTGAATACCATTGATAGTAAACAGTAGTACGGGTAATATTACTAATGATTTGGCCAGAAGATAAGCTCGTTGTCAATTCAGTCTCGGTGCTATATACCTTCCAACGTACAGCATTGTCGTAGGAGGCAAATGGAGTAATCAGCGTTCCATATGCATCATAGACGATGGAATCGCGAGTAGTAGTGACCGTTTTGGAATCAAAACTGATATCTTCTTCCGTCTCGGTATCTACCCGGATAAAACTACCATTGTAATTGATGGGTAGTGGGAAAAATAGATCAGGAGATTCATTCACTACTACACTGGTATCGATGATAGTAGTACCAAGAATGTCAATCTCAATGATCGATGATTCACCCAAATCCCTTAGTCCATCGGCTTGCTGGTCGACGAAGGAATAGATTTCTGAAAAGATGAAGAAATCGATAAAAGTTTGAATGGCAAAATCAGCGGTAGGGAAACTATCTCCAAAAATGGCAGTAGCAGGATCGACTACCGTAAAAGTAAAGAAAGGCTCTTCCTTTAATTCTTCTAACAGTTCCTGAGGCGTACCCTCGATGCTATCCGCCAAACTAGAAAAATCCCAAGTCATGTTGGCCCCTGCTGCTCCAGCTGAGTAGTCTAGGGTATCGACTTGAAAGAAAAAACCAGTCCATTGTGCGCCGACAGAAGGAATAATGTCAGTATTGATGACGGGTTGTGCGGTAAGTAAGGTTAAACAAAAGAGAAAGCTAAGCGACAAAAAATACTTCATGATAAAATTTTTGGGTTTTTAAAGCTGCAAAGAAACTCAATTTTCAGTTTTAATAAAACGCAATGCTGGTGAATGATGCGCCAATTTTAGAAAATAATGGCCCATCGGTAAGGCACTAATGTCAATTGAGTTTTGCGCTTGCTCGGTATCTAATCGACCAGATACCAGCGCCTGTCCTTGGTTGTTGTAAATGATGTAAGAGGAAGACGGTTGTCCGGCTTGAAATTGTAGATGTACTAAATCTTTTGCCACGGTGGGGAAAAGTAATGGAGCGCCGCCTGGCGCCGTTCGAAGTTTCGAACCTGGATTGGGTTTTATATCCATTTGCTTATCAATGATGATATTGATTGGGCAAAATCCAGGGTAATCAGTTCCTTCTAGCTGAAAAGTGGTGGAAAAAACATAAATGCCACCTGCCGCTAAAACAGGATCACCTGCATCTATTACAGTGCTAGCTAAGGGTTCTATTTCTACGGGATCGTAGCTGATGATCTCGCCGTTCCAGCTATAAATTGTTTCACCACTAAGTAGGCCATTGGATGAACAAGGACTGATCAAATGAAACCGGAGCGAGATGGCCTCATCACTAGGGTTATCGGTTTGATCAATATAAATATTCTCTCCACAGTTAGTGGATTGCCAATTGGCCCCGCCGTTGATGGAGTACAAAACACTCAGACAGGGATCTGGCAGACTCGGTTTATCTACGATAATGGTGACGATGCATTCTTTTACGACACCGGAAGCTGAGGTCGCGATAAATTTTCCGGTATAGGTATAAACCCGACCGGGGGGATGATAGCCAAAGCCTGCATAAAAAGTAGCCTCATCACTATTGGATTCAGGATCGCTCGGCCCGGCTTCCTCACAAGGAGGCGTTTGCGTGGCTGTATTGGCACCCACTTGCGTGATTTCAGCACAGACTTCCCATTCCTCCTCCGTCTGATTGGTCAACCTAAAGCGAGTAGAATAAGCTCCAAAGGTAGGATGACCGCTTAAGTCAAGTTGTAATTCTCCACCGCAGCTGATATCTACGTAATCCGCTAGGACAATATCCACACCAGTTGACGTATAGCGATCCCGGTATTCAATATCAAAAGGGAAAGTATTTTCCCCTTCGCCGCCTAGCGTAATATGGCAAAGTGTTTCGCTCCCCAAAGAGGTAGACAGCTTAAAATAACCCGTATAGGAAGCCGCACCTGCCGGACGGAAACTTACACTAAAGATCAATTGTTTACCCGGAGCAATATATGCCATTCCTTCTATGGGTAAATTGATGTCTATCTCAAAAATAGGGTCACCAAAAAAATCATAGCCATAAATGATTAGGGGAGCTGTACCTGTATTGGTAATGGCCACTTTTTTGGTGCTGAGGCTACCTACTTCCTGCCGACCAAAATCCAGGATAGATCGGCCACATTGCAATTCGCCTTCAATAGTACTTAAATCGAAAGAGGCGCTGAGGTCATCGGGGTTGGGGGGTTGTCCAAAGCTTTCTAAGGATAGAAAAAGTAAAAAGAGAAAGAGGTAATGTTTGTGAGTCATATCGTTTTTTGATTATCAGAGGTTAATAAAAGCTGAGATACTTAGTAGCGCATATTATCAGTAAAAGCTGAATATCTTTTTTTTTGTAATTTATATCCCATTCATTTATCAATGGACAAGCTAGAGGGATCAAAAGTGCATTTGACTTTTCGGATGGAGTTGGTTAGTTTTGGGTGAATTAATGATTATTTGAATGTTGAATCGGCTTTTTATCCTGATTCTCCCCTTGTTGTTTTCCTCGTTTGCCTGGAGTCAAAACTTCTTTTTCCGTCAGTACACCGTTTCTGACGGACTACCTAGTAATACGGTCTATGCGCTAGACCAAGACAGTCATCAAATGCTATGGATGGGTACAGGCAATGGTATTGCCAAGTTTGATGGAAAAAACTTCCATAGCTACTCCACGGAGGATGGTTTGATCAATATTCTAGTTTACGGACTCACGGTAGATCATCTCGATCGAAAATGGATGAGTACGGTAGCCGGCCGGCCTTCTTACTTCTTGCATGGAAAGGGAACCGTTCCTTCTTGGGCAGATACCCTACATGTAGGCAATTACTATTTCCAAAGTATAGATACCTTTCTATGGTTTTCGGGCCAGAATGCCGATACTAAATATAAGCCTCGGAAATTGGCTCAAATCCAATCGGATGGAACACTAAAGAAATTATCTAAGATTGTTGGCGACCAATCTCGTAAGGCTATTGTGATGGATTCCAGCCTCTATTTTATGAGTGACGGAAAGCTGTACAAAGAGGAGAAGGGGAATTTAGTACAGGTAGAAGACCTTAGCGTACCTGCAGGCTTGGACTACTGTCAAGCCTATGATGACGGAATGATTTGTATTGAAAGATACGGCGTAGGATTCGATTCACTGATCTATATTGATATCCTTGCTAAGACCATTACGCCTTTAGAACAGCTGACACCGTATTTGGAGCAGTGGCCAATCAATGCCTTCTTAGTAGATAAAGCACAGCAAATTTGGGTAGCCACGAATAAGGGTTTGCTCTTTTTAGAGAATAGAGAAGCACCAGTTAACTACCTGCTGAAAAATGCTTTTGTAAATGAGCTCTATCAAGACCATGAAGAAAACCTATGGGTAAGTACAGAAGGAAAGGGCTTATTTTTCTTGGTATCTAGTAAAGTACGAAGCCTTAAAAAGATTGAAGAGCAGGAGAGTTTTATCGTTCGTTCTTTGGAGGTGGATAATACAGGGCGCATTTATATAGGATATTCTGATGGGTGGATGGAAGTCTTTGATGCCAACTTTAAGCAGCTTTACAGTAAAAAATATACAGATAGTCGCATTGTAGATATTCTGGTGGATGAGGACAAGGTATGGTTGGCCTCTAATGGAGAAGTGATTCAGGTCGATCTTCGTGGAGAAGAAATGGCTCGTTACCGAAGCAGCGTACCGATCAAATCGCTGGGGATCCTTAATGGAATATTACATGTTTTTTCTTACCGAATAGAAGTACTGACTGACGGAGCCATTCGTAGTTTAGGTATTCCCTTTCCTGCTCGAATTTACACCAATTATACGATTAGTGATACCAGCATGTGGTTGGGTACGACGGAAGGACTTTATCATTTGGATCCTAGTGGAGTGAAAAAAATAGTAGCGGATGAAATCTATTCAGATATCCGTGGTATTGGCGAAGATGCCCTAGGACGATATTGGATAGCTGCAGCTGGGCAGGGCGTGTTTGTGCTACAAAATGATAAGGTTGTACATCACCTTACTGTATCAGATGGTCTGTCAAGCAATATTTGTATGCATTTATTGATGGATGATGAGTTTGTCTGGGTATCGACTAATAAAGGCATTAATAAGATCGATATAGCAAGCTTGAATATACAGCCGATCAATGAAGAAGATGGCCTATCAAGTTCGGAAATTAAGTACTTAAAAAAGAGTAATGAATATGTAATTGCGGCGGCTTCAGGCACGGTTGATATCCTTCCCGACACCATTGTTCCCTTCACTGCGGCTCCGCTCATGACCATCAATCATTTATTGGTCAACGGTGATACCATGCCTCCGCAAGGCAACTATTCTTTTCCCTACAACAGCAATTATTTGGCCTTGCATTTTACAGCGATCTCCTTTAAAAGTATGGGGAATGTTAGTTATGCTTACCAACTGGAAGGCTTGGATAAAGATTGGCTGGAGACCAAGGCGGAGGCTGTAAATTGGTCGGCTGTGCCTCCCGGTGCCTACCGACTAAGGGTCAAAGCCAAAGGGAGCAATGGGGAATGGAGTAAGGAAGAGGAAATAGGGATTTTTATCGACTTTCCCTGGTGGAAAAAGTGGTGGTTTATCCTCCTTTGTGCTTTGCTAACAGTCGGCCTCCTCGTTTTTGTATACCGCCGCCAACACAAACGTTTTATCCAGGAAAATCTATTGCAAAAGAGGATACAGAACTTACAGCTTACGGCATTGCGGGCACAAATGAATCCCCACTTCATGTTTAATGCCTTGAGTTCTATTCAAGAATTCATTAATAACAGTGATTTAGAGGCTGCTAATTTGTACCTCAGTCGCTTTGCTTCCTTGGTTAGGAGTGTCCTCAACCATTCTACGCAGCCACTTATTAGTTTGGAAGAAGAGATGGACCAGCTTCAATTGTACCTGACCTTGGAAAACCTACGGTTCAATCAGTGCATCCATTATGATATTGTGGTGAAACGACCCATCCAATCCAGTAAAATTTTTATTCCTACTATGATCATTCAACCTTTCGTAGAAAATGCCTTAAACCATGGCCTTTTCCACCAAAAGAAAGAAAAGCAACTCAAGGTCAGTTTTACGGAGATAGCGGGGAATATGCTACATTGCCAGATTGAAGACAATGGAATTGGTCGCCAGCGTTCTTTGGAGATTAATAGTCAAAAAAAGCATAAACGCCAATCGAAAGGTATTCAAGTAACACGAGATAGATTAGAATTGATTAATCAGACCAACGAAGGTAAAATTGCCTTGGAGATTGAAGACTTAGTGGATGAGCAGGGAGAACCCTGTGGGACAAAAGTGCATTTGATGATCCCCTTCAGTACTAGAAATGAGCATAGGAAATGAGAGCGATAATCATAGATGATGAGACAGGAAGCAGGAATAACTTAAAATTCCTGTTGGAACGTTTTTGCCCACAAGTAGAATTAGCAGGATGGGCCGAGGATGCAAAGGCCGGCCTGGAATTGATTGCTGCAGAACGGCCGGATATTGTTTTTCTCGATATTGAAATGCCAGAACAGGATGGCTTTCAGATGATCTCTCAATTACCGGCCAACAATAGACCGCAAATCGTATTTACGACTGCCTACGAACAATATGCGATAAAAGCCTTTAAAGCTGTCTCTTATACACATCTCCGAGCCCACGAGACCGA
>CAJXUM010000337.1 GCA_913060855.1 uncultured Lewinella sp.
GGCTCGGAGATGTGTATAAGAGACAGGACTGTATTTTATCCTTTTACCCGTTTCGAAATCAAAGAAATATTCTTTGGCGCCTTTTGGCGGAGGTGTATATTCATTCTCATCTCCTTTGGTGCTCATAGCGGACATGTCCATTCCACCACCTTTTCCTTTATCTTCTATAAAATAACAGATAGAACCTACTTTTGTCAATTGATAAGTTTCCTTGTACACATTCTCTCCATCAGTATACCCCCATACTTTTTTGGGCTTCACCTTGAAGGTACGTCCTTCTGGATCGATACAATCAATACTTTTTTTCTTCATCTCCTGGCTTAGGAAAGTCTTTGGATCACTACCATCTGGCTCATACCCAATAATCCAATAAATGGGAATGGCTGGCTCATTATTCTTCCAGTCATTGACAGACGTATATAGACCAGGTTCGAATTCAAAACCTTCTTCAAATTTTGAGACATATTTTTCTATCACTTCTTGTTGGGCATGAACGAAGAGCGCGCTAAAGCATAATAACAGGAGAAAGGATAATTTTTTTCTTGACATAGTTCTATCTTTTTGATTCTTTAACGTGAGTGGTTCTTATTAAATTTTATGCACATGTATGAGAAGTTGTTTTTTTCTCACTTTTCTGTCCAAGCGCCAATAACATCTTTTTTCTGACAACAGCTATAGCCCAAAAATGATTCACATCTTATCTGTTTTTAGATCCATTTCCTGATTCTACTATAAGCTAACCAATGAATCATGCTTTTCCGTCATTTCCTTGAGCACACATAATACTGTACAAAATCCTACGGCTTTGATCGCTGGTTCTATACTTCCATCCTCAAAGGTATAATCTAATTCTCTCAGGTACCAACTGAATTGCTCCTGGGGGATTTTATACTTTTCGAAAACAGCCTTTAGTTCTGTTTGATTATCTAACCATTTCTGCTGCGCTTTCCAGTTTGAAATATCGGGTCGGCTTGCCTCATCGGGATAGGTCACCGTCCAAACTACTGGCACTTTAAAAGTGTAGTGAAAAGGCTGTCCATCCTGCGCGGGTTGGTTTTGACGGATGGCTCGGTTCCAGTCCACTCTTGCCTCTGGGTAATTAGCATTTAGTTGTTGAATCAATTGCTGATCTGATGGTTTCTTCCCCGTTTGAAAAAATACATACCAGTAGTCAGCCAAGTAACGTTTTGGATAGGCATTTTGCTGCTGATCAAAAATGACAAAGTATGGGGAGGAGCTTATCGTAGCTTCTACATCTGGAGAAACAAAAGCGGCGCGAAGGGCTGATAAAAGCCCTTCGTTCCGACCTAAAGCACAGCCATGAAACACGATTTCTGTACACGCATCTATAATCGTTTCGGATAGAGGCGGGAATTGATCCCCAGCAATAGCATTAGCGAGAGATTGCGTCGTTGTTCTTTTCCCACCAGGAAGTGTTGGCACGCCCATACCCGTCCATTCATTACTATGGAAAACAAGATTAATTTTTCCCCAAGATCGACCGTTATTCGGTGCATTTGTCTCTAAATAATTCCTGACAGCCAACAGGGATTTGCAACTATCGATGACCAACTCAGTTTGTTCTTTGGGGTCTTGACGATAATACTGAGCAGCCTTTGCGAAATAAGGATTTTCACCAGCCTTGTCTTTTCCCAATAGAAAAGTCACATCCTGGCGGGGCGTAGAAGGGATAGCAAAAGCGGATAACTCATTGATCATTTGTTTTTTTCGCCCCAAGGCATCGAAGGCTGGCTGAAAAGACCATATTATAAAGGCAATCAAGCTACCGAATAGAAGGCTAAATATTTGGAATGAAGTTTTCATGGGCTGCACTTTTGAAAAGGATATTTTCTGGGCTTACTAGCTGCGGCTATGCCAGAAAACATCTTTGCTAGAACAAAATTTGGAAGTGGAAACTAGGTGATTGATTAAAACACTCAAGCGTATCTAATCTTGGGTTTTAAGGGTTAACTCAAATTTGTAAGTAGTAGAAAGCGGATTGAAGGAAGAAAATAGGTGATGATTCTCCAGGGCATTCTTCAGGCATTGACTAAAAGTAGAATCATCATTACTCAAATCAACAGCTGTGATTCGTCCAGTTTTATCAACTTTGATGGTCAAAGAGAGCGTAGAACGGGACTTTGGCATTTGACACAAGGATAGACTATCCAAGTACGTCTGTAATTCTTGCTTGGCTTGCTGATATTGAGCTGTTGTATGATCAGTCTTCACTGTTTCTACCACGATATGTAAAGGGCGCGTTTTTTTATTAGGTCGACTTCTTACGACTCCTTCTATAGCCCCATCAAAACCAACCGCGGTATTATCCACACCTTGTGGAAGCGGTAAGGCTTGTTTGACCGTCACTAAATCTCCGTTTTCATTTTTGATCACTTCATTATCTACGGCAATAAACGAGGTATAAGCAGTCATCAAGTTATAGTCTAGCCCCAATTGAGTCACTTCCGCTATTCGCTCATCTGTCATCGATACCTGGTTGTAATCATCCAGTAATCTTATCTTCTCTCTCGCCCATAAGTAGCGCAAGGCAGCATTCTTGCTACTGGGAGTAGCATCCTCAACATTGAAGGTCTTTTGAAATGTTCCTTCCCCGGTATATCCTTCGACGGTAATACTACCCTGTGCTTCTCCTTTCCATTTTCCAAAAACGAGAATCGGACGTTCAGCCAATACATCAGGTACGGAACTCGGTTGTGTATCATATACTTCAAAACCTTTGAAACTAGTTTTGACTTGGGAAAGGACTGGGGTACTGATGTAGTTTCTAAAATCCTCTGCTTTGGCATGTGCGCCCTCTGGTGCTGTAATAATTAGCGGCTCTCCCATGCCTACATGTGCTATACCTTCGAGAAGGTGTCTGTTTACGCTAGACCCAATACCGAAAGTAAATAGGTTGGCTTCATTCAGGCGATTACGAATTAGATCAAAAGTCTCTTGTTCTACGCTGATATAACCGTCGGTCACTACCACAATTGAACGAGATAAGCCGGACTCACAATGAGGTAAATTCATTGCTTTTTCCAAAGCTGGACGCAAGCGGGTCCCGCCACCACCTCGCTGCTTATCAATAACACGTATGGCTTTGGCTACATTTTCTTCATTGGCCAAGACCGATTCTTCCGCTAACCAACCAGAGGTCCCAGCGAATAACATCACATTGAATCGATCGGTAGGTCGTAGTCCTATGATAAGATCTCGAAGTAATTTTTTGGAAATATCTAAAGGGAAACCTCTCATTGAGCCAGATACATCTACGATGAAAACATATTCTCTAGGTGGAATTTGTTTGGGTGCTACTTTTTTCGGTGGCTGTACCATCATGAGGAAGTAATTTTCATCTTCATGCTCGTACAATAACAAACCGGATTCAATTTGCCCGCCAGCCAATTGATATTGGAGGATAAAGTCGCGGTTCCCAGCATTTTTCTCATTTCCTCCTAGTTGGATAGCGGCTACTTTTGGGTCTTCATACTTCACATCAAGCTCATGCGTAGGGCTTTTTATGGTCTGGATAGGAAGACCAGCGGACAAGTATAGATCTAAGTCAAAATCAAATAATGAGCTTTCTCCTTTCTTTTGATAAGGCGTTGAAGTGAATTGCGCAGATGTAACGCTAGCAGTTGCTTCAGTGAAACGAGGTCCGACAACTGTCGGGTAGACGAATTCATAGACACCTTTCTCAGGCATCAACATCTCGGTATATTTCAAAACGACCTTTATTTCATCGCCAGCCTGAATATTGGCGACATTCATTTGGAAAACATTAGGGCGTTCTTGTTCTAATAACGAAGCCCGTTTCCCTGCTGCTTTTGCTTCCTGGTATTCTTGTTGGGCTTGATTGCGTTCTTTGATTTCTGCTTGAATGGTACGGTTACCAATGATCATCACCATATCATATACAGCGGCTCTCGTAGAAGTAGGAAAAACATAAATTGCCTCTAACGGCTTTTTTCCGTCATTCTTGTATACCTGGGTAATCGTCACATCGGCGATTACTCCGGCAATATTAACGGAAGCCTTCGTTGATTGAAGCGGTAATTGATCTACACCTGCTTCGCCACCAATAACGCGGAAATAAGGTGCAAGTGTTTTGTCGTCATGGGTCGTTTGGGACCAGATGGGGCTGAAAAGCAAAGCAAATAGCAATGCGGTCATGGATGTTTTCATCTCTGTGCTTTTGGAATCTTATAATTTATTTACTTATCGATTCAAAAGTACAGCTGAATGCCCCCTCAATCCAGGCAGTTTGAGTATCCGTAGGTAGGCAACGAGTATTCGTTAAAAGAGGGTTGTAAACGGTGGATTGCCGGTGAGAAACACCTGCAATGGCGGCCAATCGCGGCTAGGTATACAGGTAGGCCCAGTAAATGAGTAGCAATTGGATAGGTAAGCGGATAATTGTAGGCCAAATCATTTTTCCCTTTTTTAGAGCTTTCTGAAGATGGTATACATTGGCTGGGAAAACAGCGATGAGGAGGGCAATGACGCCCCAAGCTGCCATAGAGGTCGTAGCGGGAATGACAAGTAGAATAGCTAGCGCAATCTCAATGATTCCAACGAGGTGGTTAACTTTCTCTGGTTCCGGCACCCATTTCGGGGTGATTTTGAGGAAAAATTTCGGATTTCGGAAATGGCTATAGCCTGCAAAAGCATAGAAGGCTGCCATCAATACCAAACTAAAAATCTTCATACGGCTTCGCTTAATTTATTTAGTAATTGCTCCATTCTGGTATTCATATCTGCTAGTCGTGCGTAACCATTGGACAATAATCCCAAGCGCCCTTGCCATCGAACAACAACACTGGGAAAGCCGCGGATGCCCCACTGGGCTGATTGTTCAAAATCTTGTCGGGTAAGGGCTTTATATTCTTCTGAGGAAAATTTATCTAGGAAAGCGGCATAATCAATACCCAAATCATTACAGATAGGTTGGTAAAAGGACGCCTCCTTCGGATCCCGGTTTTCAAAATAGAAACCATACTGTACCGCTTTGAAGAAATCCAATTCCTTTTCAGGAGCAAGATCGCGCAAGACACGCACGGCTCGACAAGCCGGCTCCGTATCATAATGAAAATGGTCTTTGTCAAATAGGTCGTAGCTAAAAGGTTGTCCGCTCGCTTCCCCCACTTGTTCCCAATGATGGCGTAAAAAATCTTTCATCTTCTGATCCCAGGGGTCTCCGCCACCAGGGCGAAGTCCGCCCATGATGAGATTAAAATCCATTTGATCCGCATATTGCTCTTTCAACTGGGTGATCTCGTCTCTGAAGCCGTAGCACCAAGAGCACATAGGGTCGGCGATGTATATGATAGTCCCTCTAGAAGTGTCGGTTTTAGTGGTAGGTTGATCCATAGCGTCGAATATAGTAGGATTTCTCGGGATTTTGCTCTTCAAGGGGTGACTAGCTGAGGTGTACTTTGAATTAGTCACCCCTTGAAGAGGGGCGAGGTTTGCCCTTAGGGGGTGAGGTATTCATCCCCTAAGGGCAAAGATTCTAATGCTTATGCGCTTTATAATGTTGCTGTAACAAGTCATCTCCGAAGTCATCGTTGGGGTTTCGGCAGACGGCGTGCACATGATTGCCCCCATTTTGTGTATTGTCATACTCGATTAATAAGTTAGGAGAATGCACGCGGTAGTAGTGCTTTTGGTCTTTTTCAATATCACCAGCCCAAGCAAAATGGAGCTTTTCTATTCCCGCTTCTTGCACTCCTTGCCAATAGCGTTGCGCTACACTGGGTTTGGCATTATTGAGGTAGAGTTGGATCAAATCTATTAACATTTTTTGCTGTGTAGCAGTCAGTTCCGCATAGGGTAAGCCCTCGTATTTTTTCAGTGAGACTTTCCTATCATTCCTGGTAATAATTTCAGGGTAGGCTTTCTCGGATATCAGGGCTTTTTCAAATTGCGCAGTGTTGAGACTAGACACCAGTGCTCTGCCCTGATCTTCTTCAGCAGCCAATACACGTTTGCCTTTTTGAGGGCCACTTTTGATCTCCGCCGGATTGGTTCCCATAAAGAAAGGCGTCACGGCCAATGTTTTATCCGCAAAGGTATAATTCAAGGATAGGTGGTGACCTTCAAATCGCCAGCCCCAAGGCTCAGTTTCAGACGGCTCTCCAAATATGGCTACATAATACAGATTTGAATTGCGGTAATCATTATCGGCAGCGCGTCCTTCAATTTCCGTCAATACTTGTTCTAAACCTCTTATTGCTTCGGCCTTTCGCAGTCCTTCCTTACTCAAGCAGGCTTGTAATATCTGTTGGGCTAATTGGCGTTGTTCATTACTCATTACTTGCAGCGTAAGTCCTTTTCGTTTCATTGGAACAAAGTTCCAGTTGAATCGTTCCGCTTCTTCAAAGGGGATAAAAGCAGTTTGACGTTCTAAGCCATTTAAACTAGCTAAAAAGGCCTTGGCCGCAATAACGACTTCACTTTCGGCCATTGTTGTAACCTTAGGCGTATCGTTAGAATCTTTCCGACTCACGCAACTACTTACTAGCAGTAAAAAAAATAGTACTTGGAATAACCCAGATTTGAACATGTTAAGTGGTTTTAGTTTTGATTTTCTAAGATACAATTAAACCTTCACGCTCCGCTTTTCATTTTACTGCAATATTTTATCGGCATTGCGGTCTAAATCTCTTTTAGTGATGAAAATGGCTTACTTTTGCCTACTCGCAGCATTCATAAAAAGAACAATAGCCGGATACTGTCTCTTATACACATCTCCGAGCCCACGAGACCGAGGCTGATCTCGT
>CAJXUM010000338.1 GCA_913060855.1 uncultured Lewinella sp.
ATCTACACTATCCTCTTCGTCGGCAGCGTCAGATGTGTATAAGAGACAGTCCCATTTCCCATTTCCCATTTCCCACTTCCCACTTAATCCAACCCCTCCTCCATTCGGCCGGTAATCTGTTTGACAAACTTAAACTTGATTAGAAATTCCCTCGCAATAACGCGAAGAACCGTATAAACCGGAATCGCCAAAACCATTCCATTGATCCCATTAATTTGGGCTCCCATCAAGATCACAATGAATATTTCCAAAGGGTGAGCGAGTACACTATTGGAGAAAATATAGGGTTGCAGCATAAAGTTATCCAGCAGTTGCATCGCACCAAAAACCACCACCACCTTGACAATCATGGGAAGTAACTGGCTATAGAATTCGAGCTCGACATTAGCCGATATCGTGAGAAACACGCCAAAGGCAGCGCCAATCAAGGGCCCGATATAGGGAATTACATTAATCAGGGCGGCAAATAAGCCAATCAATACCGCATTGGGGACTCCCAAAATGCTAAGAAAAATACTGACGAAGAAAGTAATCACGGTGATTTGCAGTAGTATACCTCCAAAATAACGGGTTAGTAAATGAGAAATATCTTCAATGGCATTGCGAACCTGCAATTCATACTTTTGCGGAACCATAGCCACTACGAAAAGCGTAAATAAGCCCTCTTCTTTGAGAAAGAAAAAGGTAATGAACACCACTGAAAAAATGCCCATCATCAGATTGCCTGCTACCGATAAAAAGGAACTGAAATACTCACCAATGGCATCGGGTTGGAACCAACCTTTCAGTTGATCACTGAGCATCTGGCCGGCTGAGCTATATTTAGCCGTAAAGCCTCGTTTTTCCATCCACTGCACTACTGCTGTGTAAGGTTCTTCGACCGCCTCCCCGATAGCCGCATAACTCACCCCAGATAGGTTATTCGCTTGTTGAATCAACATCGGAACAAAAAGAGCTACAACGAAAATGACAAAGACAAATAGACAAATAATCGTGAGTGCCGCACAAAGCGAGGGTCCCGCCTCCCATTTCCTAATCTTCAAGTATCTTTTGAATAGGCGCATAAAGGGTTGCCCCACCATCGACATGACCCACGCTATGAGTATGTAGGATACTATCGACCTAAAAGTATACAGTAAAAAAGCAATCAAGAATAAAGAAATCCCTATAACTAAGTAACGACTGAGGTTCTTCATAGTAACAAGATAAGAGGGTTATTGTAAGTCGTAAGTCTATTGAATAAAAGAATACTTGCTAAACAAACTTTCATTTCTTCACAACTACAACACCATTGGCCCCAAGACCCGCCATACATTTTCGGCGATTATTTGTTGTCCCTTTGCATTCGGATGGAGTCCATCGGGTAGATTTAGTTCAGGTACATCCATGACTCCTTTTAGAAAGCCGTCGATCAGCACGACATCTAGTTCCTTCGCCAGTGTTTGATACATAGCCGTAAAAGCCAGATTGGTACTATTGTCAAAGTCACGGGGGAGGCTCAATTCGGTCAATAAGATTTTGGTTTCTGGCGCTGCAGTTTGGACTTTTTTAATGATCGAAGCGAGGTCTTGGTAGATCTCTTCGATACTTGCCCCCTGGAATATATCATTCAAGCCCAACTCTAGTACAAAATAGTCGATACGCTGCTGTAAGACCCAATCTACTCGCGCATTCCCCTCTTCTGCAGTATCTCCACTAATTCCTGCATTAATTATTCTAAAAAATGAATCCTTTTCTATTAACTTGCGTTCAATTATTGCAGTAAAGCCATCTTGTGGATCTAAACCAAATGCAGCAGTTAAGCTATTTCCAAAAAACACAATTTTTTTAGGTCGAATAGTTTTAATGGGTTGATTTTCCATAATTTCTTCAGATTCACTCAGTAATGTATGTTTATCGCCTCTGCAGGAACAAAGCATTAACACACCCAATAGTAATAAGTAAGAACAAACTCTCATTCCAAGAAAATTAAGGAGGAAGTAGGCACTCTCTTGAGCGTGGCTTCTGTCGAGTAACAATGAATCAATTGGATTCATCATTACCTACTTACTCCAAATTATCAAATTCAGTATTTTCATTGGTTGCAAAAGTAGTGCAAATCGACAGAAATACTATTGCTACTGCTTTTACTTATTGTATGCGGTCCTCTGACAATTTCTACGTTTTTGCGTCAGAAAAGGTTGTATGCTTATTCAATGCTCATTCTCATGCATGTGAAAAAAAAGATCGTTCTAGTAGAAGACAATCCTGCCGATGTACTATTGGCAGAAATTGCTTTACAAAACTTAAATTGCAAAAACGAGTTGGTCCACTTTAGTAATGGAAAAGATTTTGTAAGCTATATTCCAGAAGCTAATTTGGATGAAATATCCTTGGTACTATTAGACCTTAATATGCCGCTGATGAACGGCTGGGAAGTCCTCAAGTTTTTGCAAACTAATACCCTCTTTAGTAAATTACCCGTGGTCGTATTTTCCTGTTCCTCAGCCGAGCATGACGTCTCTTCCTGCTATGCACTAGGAGCCAATGCCTTCGTCCGCAAACCCACTGACCTCGATACTTTTGATGAAATTATGGCTTCCATTATTTCTTTTTGGGGACGGACCAATATCCGGGCGAGTTATGCCTGATTTTTACTACTAGATATTTAGAAGACAGAAGCGATAAAAGAGACTGCTATGGTAGGGCTTCTGCCTAGTATCTGCCCGACCTAACTTCTGGCCTCTACCTTTGTTCAGTTAGATGCCTAATTGTCGGGAAAGAGAAAGGAAATATTACGCTTCAGTCCAGCAAACTTGGTGCGCTTTACCGCTGATTTCTTAAAGATAGTCTGAAAGACTTCTTCGCTCAAATCGATCCATTCCCCCTTGCTTAGGCCTAAAAGATCGGGATGTGGTTCGAAGGCGGGTTCATTATGCGGTGTTGAAAACCTATTCCAAGGACATACTTCTTGACAAATATCACATCCAAACATCCAGTTTTCAAAAGTATCCTTATAGGCTTCGGGAATCGCTTCTTTGAGTTCGATGGTAAAGTAAGAAATACATTTACTCCCATCCATGACATAACCTTGTTCTGAAATAGCCTCTGTAGGGCAGGCATCAATACAGCGGGTGCAGGTGCCACAATAATCGCTGATCGGGTTATCGTTTACCAGATCTAGATCAATAATCAATTCAGCCAAAAAGAAATAAGAGCCTGCTTTGGGGTGAATGAGCATTGTATTCTTTCCAACCCAACCTATACCACTTCGTCGTGCCCAATCTCGTTCCAATACAGGCGCTGAATCGACGAAACATCGACCTTGCACCTCTCCGATTTCGGATTGGATAAATTGCAGCAATGACTTGAGTTTGTGCTTGACCACAAAGTGATAGTCTTTCCCGAAGGCGTATTTGGAGATTTTTGGTGCAGAGGTGTCTTCTTGTTCAGCAGGTGTATAGTAGTTATACATTAGACTTACCACCGAACGCGCACCCTCAACCAGCTTTCGCGGATCGGTACGCTTGTCGAAGTGATTGGCCATATAATGCATTTTTCCATGCTTATGTTGGTTGAGCCAATCTTCGAGTCGGCGGGCTTCTTCATCCATTTGTGAGGCGCGAGCTATCCCGACGAAACTAAAGCCCAAACGTTGGGCTTCTTGTCGAATAAGGTGCGTGTGCCGCGTACGAGCTTCCATGATAGCTAAGCCTTTTTATTCGCCCGATTCAGGCTCTTCGCCCCCCATTTGCTTTTCTTGCCGCAAGCGATTGAACAAGGCATCTACTCGATACATCTCATCCATGGTTTCATCTATATAAAAGGCAATATTTGGAATTCGCCGCACATGCTTCCGAATACGATAAGCCAGCGATTGACGCAGCTTGACGATTTCCTCGTTCATCAGCATGATAACGGCCTGCTTATTTTCGGTATTATAGATGCTCAGATAAATCTTTGCTAGCCCAAAATCTGGTGTTAAATTAACGCCAGTAACGGTGACCAGTGGTTCTTGACCGTAAAGGTAAGAACCTTCCTCCTGCAACACTATACTAAAATTGCGTCTTACCATTTCCGCAACCTGTCTTTGTCTCTTCGTTTCCATCTTTTCTAATTGATATGGTTCTCCGACATTTTTTGTGCTCTTGAGTCAATTGAAAGTAAAAAGCACAGCTTCCGATGGTCGCTTTAGCCGCTCACTTTCACTTGACCACAAAAATTGTCAGAGAAGGGTTGATATCCGATAAGTTCGGCAAAAATAACCTAAAAAACAATATAAGGCTCATGGAGTAGTTTGTATCCCACTGCCAATACAGAAATAAAACACTTCAAACGAGAATTCAGTTCCTTTTATTGGTTTTTATAAGCTGTAAAATGTTATTTTTGTAAGCAATTTGATGTTACTTTAATATGCAGCGACCATTTCTCGATACAGCCATTGAATATTTGAAAGGAGTCGGCCCGAGCCGAGCGGACTTGCTCAAGAAGGAGCTGAGCATCTTCAGCCTACGAGATTTACTCTATCAGTTCCCTTATCGATACATCGACAAAACCCAATTTCACCGAATAAGAGAATTATCCGAGGATAGTGGCGCGGTACAGATCCGGGGTATACTCCGAAGGCTATCTACGGCGGGAGAAGGCCGAAAACGAAGATTGGTGGGGACTTTACGAGATGACTCTGGCTCCATCGAACTCGTCTGGTTTTCTGGTGTACATTGGATTGAAAAATCCTTGGTTGTGGGGAAGGAATATGTGGTGTATGGACGAATCAATGCGTTTAATCATAAATTGAACATAGCCCATCCCGAAATAGAAGATGTCAGCTTGAGCAATACCAAGCAAGCTGCTAGTTTTGCGCCGGTTTACGCCAGTACCGAAAAGTTGAACTCAAAAGGACTGGATGCCAAATTTAGACGGCGGTTAATCAAATCATTGTTCGAAAAACTGTCGCTTACTCATATTGAAGAAAATCTCCCCGATTACCTTGTCCAAAAACTAAAATTCCCGACTCACTTCGACGCTTTGCAGCAAATTCACCTGCCCAAAAGTCAGCAAGAGCTCGTGGCTGCCCGGAACCGCTTGAAATTTGAAGAACTCTTTTTTCTTCAATTGCGGCTTCTACAATTGAAGTTGAAACGACAACGAGCCATCAAGGGTCTCGTATTTGGTAAAATCGGTGACTTCTTCAACAACTTCTACAAGGAGAAATTGCCCTTTGAATTGACCAATGCGCAAAAGCGGGTACTGAAAGAGATTCGCCGGGATTTGGGGGCTGGAATACAAATGAACCGCTTACTGCAAGGAGATGTAGGTAGTGGAAAAACGATCGTAGGCCTCATGACTATGCTCATGGCCTTAGACAATGGTTACCAGGCTTGCCTAATGGCTCCTACCGAAATCCTGGCGCAGCAACATTTCAGTTCGATCTCCGAGTATGTGGAAGGAATGGACATAGAAGTTGGTTTTCTATCCGGCAGTGTGAAGGGAAAGAAACGAAAGGCAGTCTTAGAGAAACTAGTAAGTGGCGAATTGGATATTATTATTGGGACACATGCGCTCTTAGAAGATCCGGTACAATTTTCAAATCTAGGGCTAGCTATTACGGATGAGCAGCATCGATTTGGGGTAGCGCAAAGAGCGCGGCTGTGGAAGAAGAATCCCACTTTACCGCCACATATTTTGGTAATGACAGCGACTCCTATCCCACGTACGTTGGCGATGACGCTCTACGGTGACTTAGATATATCGGTTATTGATGAACTTCCACCAGGTCGAAAAGAAATCAAAACAATCCACCGCACAGAAAATCACCGGATGCGCGTGATTGGTTTTATGCGGGAAGAAATCGCCAAAGGGCGGCAAGTCTACGTCGTATATCCTTTGATTGAAGAATCGGAAAAGCTCGACTTACAAAACTTGGAAGAAGGCTATGAAGCCCTTAGCCGGGAATTCCCTATACCAGATTACCAGATTAGCATCCTGCACGGGCGAATGAAACCTAAGGATAAAGATTTCGAGATGCAGCGATTTGTGGAAGGGGTTACGCAGATCATGGTCGCCACGACAGTGATTGAGGTGGGCGTGAATGTGCCCAATGCCAGTGTCATGGTGATTGAAAATACAGAGCGATTTGGCTTGTCTCAACTACACCAACTCAGAGGCCGTGTTGGCCGTGGTGCTGAACAATCATTCTGCTTGCTCATGTCGAGTTTCAAGTTAAGCAATGAGAGTCGACAACGGATTCAAACCATGGTTCAAACTAATAATGGGTTTGAGATTGCAGAGGCAGATCTTCGCCTACGTGGTCCCGGTAATATCGAAGGAACCCAACAGAGTGGTATACTTAATCTTAGGTTAGCAGATTTGTCAAAAGATGGGAAAATTCTGAAAACTGCTAGAGAAATTGCGATGCGTATTTTGGAGGACGATCCCAATTGGCAGCGCCCTGAACATCAGGTGATCATGAAGTACTTGACTCAATATGGTAAGCAGTTGAAGGCTTGGAGTAGGATTAGTTAGGAGGAGGGATTGCGGGTTGGATTAGTTGCGGGTCTCCTTGGCTTTCTCAGGCGGTAAATATTTGATGATGAATATACTAGCATTGAATATTTCTAACATCGTTCACCAATAACTAGCGTCAGACTTCAGAAGTTTTCCTAGGAGATGCCCAGCAAACTTCTGAAGTGGGTTGGTCGATACTATGCGGATATCCTATGCTCAACTGCACCATTTTTGGATATATAATTTTTGGATGTTCGCTACTAGTTTTACTAGTACGCGGGCTTTGACTGCGAGCTCC
>CAJXUM010000339.1 GCA_913060855.1 uncultured Lewinella sp.
GAGATCAGCCTCGGTCTCGTGGGCTCGGAGATGTGTATAAGAGACAGTACTACTAGAGATTTAGAAGACAGAAGCGAGAATAGAGACTGCTAAGGTGTGGCTTCTGACCTCTTCCTTTGTCCAGCAGTATGAATTAGTATTTAACTTCTGCAACGAGGGCCTCTTTTGTGATGGCAGCAGGCTTCTCTTTTTCTTCTGCATCCCCTAATACAATCAGGAGGGCTGGTAGTAATAAAAAGTCAATAATCAAAGCCAGGCTGATGATCAAGGCGGTGATTCTAGCCATGCCCGAATTCATCGCAAATTGCGACTGAGCCAAGACAAAAAATCCAGCGACCAATACGATGGTGGTACTCACCAAGGCTTTTCCGACAGTAGTAAAGGCGTATTTCACCGCCTCTTGCGCCGTCTTCCCTTGCTCCCGTCGGGCTCGTAGGTATTTGGAGATAAAATGAACCGTATCATCCACGATAATACCTAGCGTCATCCCAAACACAATAGCAATTCCCGTATTGACCATACCAATACTCACGGCCCAAAGTCCAAAACCGACTGTAATAGGGGTGATATTGGGAATCAAGCTCAGCATGCCGTATTTGAAACTACCTAGCGCAAACATCAAAACGATAGTGATTAGTACCAAGCCCAAAGCTGTACCTGAAATCATGCTTTTCATCTGCCTTTTCCCGAGGTGGGCAAACATCGTTGTCGTACTCGTCCCGTTGTCAAACATTGCTTCTGGCGCGTTGGTGCTGAGCCAATTCTCTGCTTTTTCATTGAAAGCAATCAACTCATTACTGGAGATATTTTCTAGCGTGACGGTGAAGCGAGATTCCGACTTATCGACATTGATTTGGTTGTTCAGATCGAGACCAAAAGGGAGTGACATTTCATACAAAAGCAAAAATTGTGCGGCTTCATCCCGATTGGCAGGCACCTTATAATAGCTTAAGGTGTCTCCATGCATCGATTTATTGACTCGCTTGGCGACCTCTGAAAAAGTATTGACATGCACCACTTCTGGTTGACTTTTCAGCCAGCCTTCAAACTCCTCCAACTTGGCTAGATAATCCGGGTTATTGATGCCACCGCTCTCTCCCGCTTTTAATGAAAACTCTGTATTGTAAATGCCGGTGAGACGCTCGCTAATATGATCGGTATCGGCCCGAAAAGTTATGTTGGAACTGAAGTACTTGACAAATTCGTCATTCATTTCATTCTGAATCGCAAACAAAGAGATCCCTACAATGGCAAAACTTGACAGCCAAAGTACCGGTCTATGCCGAGCTACTACCCAATTGGCAAAGCGATCAATCCAAGCCACTTTTCCAACCTTCTTTTTCCCAAATGAAATAGGTTGTACCGGTAAAATCGACATCAAGGCAGGTAAGGTCGTCGTCGAGAAAAGGAAGGCAGCAATCATGCCCATTGCAGTCATATTCCCTAATTCTCTAAAAGGAGGTGCATCGCTGAAGTTCATGGTTAGAAAGCCAATCACCGTAGTTAAACTCGTAATCATAACCGGCATAAAATTGACTTTCAGACTCTGTACAATGGCCTTGTTTTTATCCATTCCTGCTTGAATATTTTGCATCATCGAAATCAGGATATGAATACTATCGGCGATGGCCAGGGTCAGCACAATGGTTGGTACGGATGCCGTCGGCGGCGTCAAATCCATTCCCATCCAGCCTCCAAATCCCATGGCTACCATGATGGAGAGCATGACGACCAGTAAGGTCGATATCGTAGCGGTAAAACTGCGAGTAGCTAAAAAGATGGTTACAATGATGATGAGAAACATGGTAGGTATCAAGGTCATCATATCGCCAGATGCTGCTTCCTTAAAAGCAGCAGTCATCATGACAATACCTGAAGCATAGGTTTTTAATCCCGGGTTTTGGGTCTCAAAATCGGCCAACATATTCCTTACATAAGCGGTAATCTCATCCTCCTCGGTTTGGCTCTCTCCTGGCAATTTCACCGTAATATTAATGGCTGCGATAGTCCCCTTTTCGTCCACCAGGCGATGTACCAAATTAGGCTCATTGGTAGCAATTTCTTTGATCTGAGTCAACTCACTAGGGCTTTTCTCCAAAGCATTTTCCACCAGATCATCTACATACAGATCGTCTTCTACAGCACGCGTGTGTTGAAAGTTAGTAATACCATCTACCCTACTTGAATAAGGTGTCTGCCAGGCCTCTTTCGTTAAAGCCTCGAGCGCAGCAAGGGTTTCGGGTGTAAATACATCGCCATCTTTAGGTTCTACCGCAATCAGGACATTGTCGTCTTTCGAATACTTCTCTTGTAAGGCGTCAAAGGCATTAAGTTGTGGATTATCCTTGCTAAAGAAGATATGATAATCCCCGTTGAAGGCTAGGTATTGGCCGCCATATCCCATTCCCATCACCAACAGCATCGATGCCAATAAAACGGGCCATCGCCAGCGAATCACCCCTTGACCGAAGCGCTCTGCGAAGCCCGGCACTCCATTTGATTGTTTTGAATGTTCAGTTTTCATGAATAAGTTTTAAAAAATAGATGACCAGTCGTCTATAAGTGAATTATAACGATACATATACGCAATAGCAGTTCTCTCAATACCTATTGAGAAAAATTAAATGCTACCTACTATCTCGATTAGTTAAGATTTTCTAATTAACAATTGACCAGTCGTCTATAATATTTATACGGTTAAATATGGATTTGTAAATAAGCTAAGAACCTCACTAGCCGAAGTTGTGTGTTTCCTCTATCTTGTGCTAGACAGGCACCAACATCCCTCTCGAAACGTTCCTTCTAGTAATAGTCCCCTATTTTTTCAAAATAACATCAAATAAAAAGTGTTCTGCATCTTCGAGCGCTTGCGGGTCTCGACTTGCCTTGACGGTCATGAATGCACCTTGCATCGTACTCTCCAGGAAATTCATAAACTTTTCGGCATCGAGTTGGGCATTGATTTCCCCTGCCGCCTGAGCGGCTTGTAATAAGGCAATAATCGGTTTTTTAAATTCCTCGATCGCTTCATTGACAGCCGTTCGTATCCGCTCATTGGTATCGGACATTTCCTGCGCTAAATTAGACATGAAACAGCCGCCTTGAAAATCACCACATTCGCATTCAAAAAGATTGAAAGCAGCATCTACCCTCACCTTAAATAGCTTCCGCAGTTTTTGGTAGGGCGATAGACCAGGATCCCCCATGAGTGATTCCGATAGCTTTTCGTTGAATTCCAAGTAATAATTTAAAGCTTCAATCGCAAAATCCTCCTTGGATTCAAAGTAGAAATAAAAAGACCCTTTTGGAATACTAGCCGCATTCACAATATCTTTCACACTGGTTCCATTGTAACCATTGATCCACATGACTTCCATCCCTTTTTCTAAGATGGCTTCTTTCTTTGCTGCGTATTTTTCTGTAATCTTCATTGTTTATCCTTCTGCTGTACAAAAATATGACCAGTCGTCTAGTAAGTCAAGTTTAAAATGTTAAAGTTTTGTTAAATCTGACCGGTCGTCTAGTAAATAAACAAACCATTAATGCCAGGACACCTACATTTCATGCCCGAGCCTTAATAGAAAAGGATAATGCTCGCTTGCATTTCTTATTGGTGACTCCATCTAATCCAGCAATTGTTGATACTTTGCTGTGTTTAACCACAGATTTTCTCATATTCTCCTATCTTTAAGCTCATTTTTGGGACGGGACTGGCTCGAAGTCCTGATCTTACAGAAACTAAGAGCTTGTTTGGAGGTAGGCTTTGGAAGCGAAAATATTTAATTATGGGTTCTCGCAAAGCTCATTTTTTGGTGCATAGCAGCGCTACGGACCGAAAAATAGCTGTAGAGAGGTTCTGTAAGTAAATATTTGCAGCCCAAATAGCTACCTCCAAACTAGCTCTTAAACTAGACCATTTGACTATTTTTGTTCCATCGGAAATAGCTCAGTAGAAAAAATAGCAATACGTAATGAAGAAAGAGGCTGTAGTTGGTATTGATCTTGGCGGCACTTCCACTAAAGTGGGCCTGGTATCAGAAATAGGCGAAGTAATAGCCATGCAACGTTTTGACACAGAAGGTCGACAAGAGTTCTCCTCCTTTGTAGATAGATTAGAAGCGGTATATAATAAAATTATCACCGAAAATGAGGGCCTCGATATCAAAGGAGTAGGTATTGGATCGCCTAATGCCAACTACTTTACGGGGCAAATGATGAATCCTCCGAATTTCAGTTGGGGCAAGAGGGTACCCTTAGCCAAAGACATTGGTGATCGCCTTTCTCTACCTGTTGTTATTACCAATGATGCGAATGCTGCTGCCTTGAGTGAAAACTTGTATGGCCTTGGTCGCGACCTGCGGGACTTTGTTGTCCTCACACTCGGAACGGGATTGGGTAGCGGTATCGTGGTAAATGATAAATTGCTGCTGGGCCAAGATGGGATTGCTGGAGAAATGGGACATGTCAATGTGCGCCCAGATGGTAGAATGTGTAATTGCGGTTTGAGTGGTTGTCTCGAGACTTATGCTTCTGTGACCGGTATAAAACGAACGGTTTTCAAGTTGCTGGCAGATCTCCCAATGCCTAGTAAAATGCGATCTTATTCCTATAATGAACTTACGGGGCTCATGATTACCGAAGCCGCCTTGGCGGGTGACCTGATAGCGCAGGGTGCCTTCACCTATACGGGCGAGATATTAGGGACCAAATTAGCCGATGCAGTGGCATACCTTAGTCCGCAAGCCATTATCCTGACCGGTGGTTTGACGAAAGCGGGTGATTTACTCCTAGATCCTACACGTGCAGCTATGGAAGAACGACTCTTTCACATGTATCGCGGAAAAGTAAAGTTGATGATTTCCGAAGTAGGAGGCGAGCATGATGCCATTCTGGGTGCGGCGGCGCTGGCCTGGCAAGAGTTTAACTAGTCCTTTATTCTGATCGTACTTTGTCTTTCTCTATTCACCGTTAATTGTGTGACATCGGGCCTAGAGTAATGCCCGGCGGGGTCAAAGTTTTGCCTTTCTTCCCGCACTCGTGCGTGGTCTAGCGTAGCTATAATCAATTTTTCTTCATTGACCACTGGCGCTACTACCCATTCCCCATTGGGGGCTGCAATGCAACTCCCTCCATTTGCCATAATAGCGGGGCTACTGCTTTTAATCACCTCAGCATGAGGAATATCAGCGGGTATATCTTCTGCTCGCATAAAGCTACAGACGGAAATGGCAAAAGAGCGGCCTTCCTTGGCTATAAATGGCGTAATATCTTCTGTGTTTCGCATTTGGCCCGGCCAGATCGCCAAGTGTAGGTCCTCTCCCATGGCGTACAGCGCAGCCCGAGCTAGAGGCATCCAGTTCTCCCAACAATTCAATCCACCTACCGTAAAGGCGCCTAGCGGAAAGGTGCGTAAACCATGCCCGTCTCCTGGCGACCAACAGAGTCGCTCTTCATAGGTCGGCATCAATTTACGATGGACGTTGGCCACCTGCCCATTTTCATCAATATATATCATAGAGCAGTATACGCTATGCCCTCCCCTATCGGACGGTCTTTCGATACTCCCCAATACAATGACCATTTTATGCTGCGCGGCTATTGCACATAGCCCATCTAAATGCCCCGCCTCCACTTGGATAGCTTGGTCGAGATAGTGCGCATGCAATTCCTTCTGTCGTTGGTTATTAAAGCGAGCTCCATCGGTCAACTCAATCCAAAATGGATAACCTGGAACCAATGCTTCTGGGAAAACGATCAACTGACTCCCTTTTGCACCGGCCTCCTCCGCCCAACTTTCCATTTTCTGCAAGGTGCTGTCTCGGTTCAGCCAAATAGGTGTCATTTGGGCCAATGCTACTTGTAAAGTATCAGATTTGATCATCGGTATGAGTTGTATTATCAATCTACTTTTCGCAACCGCATCATTTCTATATCTCCCGCATATAATAGGAGTTCCAAGTTCCTGACTTCATAGCGATCTGCGCGCTCTAAGGCTTGGATAAATTGACGTTCTATGTCTTGGGTATCCGCACAAAATTTTTCGGTAAAACTAATCTCAGTGAACGCTATTCGCAAAGCGGCGACTTTGAGTCTTGAACGAATATCGTTGCAGGAAGTAAAACCGATCATATTTCCTTGGGTCGGCATCAACTCTAGGCGGGGGCGATTGGATATTTGTTTCAGCGCCTGTCCCTCGATGGATTGAGCAATCCAAATATCGTGCAGGATAGAGCCCGTCGTTTTATGCTTTTGCAATATCTTCATCAATCGATACCGGAAAGCAGGCCCATCTAGCATCGGATTAGATATCTTGATTTTTTCTACCAGGATTTCATAATTATAGCCTGGCTCGTATTCGAAACCATCTATCTCTCCGTAAAAATTAGTCCAATCGCCATCGATGTCTTCTTTGATCAAATAGCAGAGTTGCGGTCCTTCGCCAATACAATCCACCTTTTCTGGACCAATTAAGAAACTCAATACAGAAGGGGTTTCGCCACTGGTAGGTTCCTTACCAGAACGACAACTCCAAACGAGCACCATACTAATTAATACAAAACCTAAATGCCGCATCTTATCGTAATTAATCCTGCTGTTTATTGAAATGCTTGAGCATCACTATTTCCTGCCGGGTAAGATTTCGCCACCATCCCCGCTTCAAGTCCTTCTTAGTCAGTCCACCTAGGTAAACACGATCTAACTTTTGAACTTGGTATCCCAGGTGCTCAAAAATACGCCGTACAATACCTGTCTCTTATACACATCTGACGCTGCCGACGAAGA
>CAJXUM010000340.1 GCA_913060855.1 uncultured Lewinella sp.
GAGATCAGCCTCGGTCTCGTGGGCTCGGAGATGTGTATAAGAGACAGCAATTATACAAGTATTAATATTAGTGACCCTAGTACATTACTACTGTATGATAAACGAATTGACCCCGCTATAGCCGGCTTTAACTCCACTATCATGGAACAAGTGACTGGGGGTGTTTTTTTCTACGATCGGATAAGAAAAAAAGGGCCTGATTATAACTACTATGCAGGTATTTCTGTTGGGGGGCAGTTTTCTGGTAAAAATAACACGGTTAGGTTACAAACCGTAAGGTATTTGCAATTTTCCGTAGGTATATATATATATTTAGCCAAGTCTAATTTTTTCGAACCCTATATGTTTTTTGAAAAAAGAGAAGGCGTGAGAAGCCTCATGGATTCCGGCTTTAGATATCATTTTGCCCTAGCAGGAAATGACAATATCTATATTGGGTCTGGACTTCAAAATACATCCAGTTCTTATCAGAAAAACTACGCCGACCGCATGTTTCATTTAGAGTTTGGCTTTGCACGAGTACTAAAGAATCGACAGGTCTGGCAATTGGGAATAGGGTATATACCCAGAAATACCAGCCATCTAATTCAAACTATCGAACTAAATGCATCCATTAGCTGGCGCTAACTTAGTCCTTAACGTTCGGTGATAATGAGAAGATTACCTCTTTTAATATTCTTTTCATCCAACTTGAGAAGATATCGGTAATTATCTGTTGGTAAAGGCATCCCGTTCTGAGCTGTCCCTTGCCAATCATTATTATATGGACGAGCATAGAAGACCGTTACGCCTCGGCGATTCTGTATGAGCAATTCATTATTCGGATATAAGTCTGGTTGATATTCTAGTGGAGGGATAATGAAGTAATCATTGATCCCATCTCCATTAGGCGTTATGGCTTCGGGAATAAACCCAAGCACCTCATTTAGATTAGCATCTGCCGGTAATATGAAAACCTCTGCTGTGGTGCAATCCTCACAGTCCTCATTGCATAATTTATAACCAAAGGAGAGTTGCCCGGATGCGAACCTAGGGATTGAAAAGGAGATAAAACCTTCTTCTTCGTACCTAGGGTTGAAAGGTGTTGTTGCTACATCAAATTCTACCTTCCAATTGACATCGGCTGGCAGCATATCATTTTCCAGAATTTGTACGTCTAATTCTGTATCACTGCTAGCATAAAAGACAGTATCATTTAAGGCAATAACCATTGGTGAACGCCAAACCAATACGGTATCCGTGTCATAATCCGGACATTGATCCGCCGATAAAGTCCAGAGAAAAATGTTTTCACCAGGAACAAGTGGCGGATTCCAAGCCTGTTCGGGAGATGTAGCGCTACCACTTGATAAAGCAGTCCATCTCCCACTAAAACTATACGGTTCCTCTGGGAAAATTCCATTTAAAGTTATATTATCCTCACAGACAAACTGATCGATACCTGCATCTGCAAAACCCAATACGGTGCCATCAAGGACAGACAACTCTAGAAATAGAGTACTGTCGCAGCCCTCGGAATTTTTTAAATCTATTTGATATTCCCCTGCCATATTAAATTCCATCCCGTCAATAACCTTCATCTGTCCAGAGCAAATAGTATCTTTCAAATTATAAGAAGTCGCCTGGCAAACCCTTAACTGAATAGTATAAGTCTCTAAAGTCAATCCAGGAACAGTGGCAGCGTTTGTGATCTTACAATGATAATTTCCTTCGTCTTCTTCCGTCACCTCTGAAAAGGGTATTCTATTATCATTCAAAACAAGATACAAGGCACCATCCTTAAACCACTGGTAAGTATTAGCTGGATTGACTATAGAGTCAAAGTCCAGCCTTAATGTTGTACTTTGCCCTTCATGGAGGATAATAGTGGTGTCTTTATATAGTTTTTTTTGTGGATTAAAGGCCCATTGCACACCTAGATTTTCGATAGACATATTAGGAATAATGTCATCAAAAGAAAGCAGGTTTCGAAATACCTTACATCCCTCAAAAGGTTGACTCCCCCAAGAGTCAATAGCTTGGAGTGAAGGCAAACCATGGAAAAGATTATTGCTGATATCCAACGCCTGGAGGTCAAGTGATGAAACATCGGGGAAGAAGCCGCTGAAGCTATTATCACTCAAATATAATTCTCTCAGTTGAGTACAGTTCGCGATTTCGATAGGAACGGTTCCTGTGAAGTTATTGCCGTTTAAGTTGAGCTGTTCTAAATTACATAGATTACCAATAGTGGTTGGAATTTGGCCAGTCAGAAATTCTCCATTTTCGTATAGGGATAATTCTTTAAGTTGGCACAGTTCTCCGATAGATTCAGGAAGTTCTCCTCGAAGGTTATTTTGTTGTAACTCTAGTTCAAAAACACAACCGTTCACTATATTTAGGATTGAATTTCCGTTTTCCCATTGTAAATAGGGGAGTGTGGGATCCCAGGATTGAGTCCAATTAGGTCCTCCCGTGGCCAAATAAAGATCCATGAGAATAGATGAATCTCTTTGAGGGTTACATTGGCAGTCACAGGTGCCGCTAGGTCTTGTGATGGGTTCTCTGCTATCCTCCTCTGCATGTCTCAAAGAAACGGCTATCAGGACGAAAAAGACTAGTAAAATGGGGTGAAATGAAAGGTTCATACGTTAGGGCTTATCTTTTTTGAAGATTTTACCGGCATTGCTAGGCTTATCCTCTATCTGAATTACCGTTTGAATAGGATGTAGTGCTGTTGTTGTATTCAAGATGTCTTGGTAAATATCTTGTAATTGATTAGTCGATTCCAAACTTAAACGCTCGATGGCTTGGATGAGATGATTTGTAAAGATACCCTGCTGTAAGTTCGAATCCTCACCCGATACCTGCGCCGGTTTGCAAGAGCAAAGACCATAAATGCGTTTGCTATTTATGTTGGGAAATAACGCTAAATTGATTTTAGCCTGACCACTGTAACAAGCATCGAGCAATAGAATAAGCCTTCCTTTGTAGCGGCTAAAATGTTTCAACATATCTGTCATCAAAGCAACGCTATAATGATCATTATCCGCGCTATCATAATCGGACGCCCAAAAATTCAACATCCCGATTTGATCTACTTCGCCATGACCAGATAAATAAAGGAAGGTAATGTCTTCCTCTTGACTATCCTCCATCTCTTTACCCAGCTTCGAAAAATACTTTCTAATAGCGTTGTATGAAGTGCTCTCTGGTCGATTAAGGATAGTAACATTTGGTTTTGGATCGTAGGCTGGCCCTTTAAGGCTTTGGAGGACCTCTGCAACCGCTTTGGCGTCAGCTGGCGGGAAATGGAGATTATGACCGGGAATTCCAATGGAGATGATTCGATAATGTGGAGGTCTTGGGACCACCAAACTATAATTAGTCCTCCATTCATCCAGTCGGCCCTTACTGCTAGTCAAAACCGTTGATATCAAGTTAGGCCCTGCTTGAAAAGCACTTTTTGGGAAGGAGACTTGATAAAGCTTAAAGGTAGGTAAAGGCTGTCCTTGTACACTAAGTTTAGCTGTGATCGTATCTCGATAGGCTTGTGAAAATTTTATGGGAATGGATTTCCAGCTTGCAGTAATAGCATCATGGTCTACCAAGACTTTGCATTCATCGATAGCTAAATTATGGGCCGATTTGATTTGTAGCAAAAAAGAGTCTTTGCCAAGGATAGGCCCTTCCAAGATACTCTCCTGTAGCGTTTCCCAATCGTGTTTAGGAAGTGGCTGCAGGTACAGAAGGGTATCTTCTTTCATGACCTGATCATAAGAAGCCTTTATTTTCACTGCAATTGGTTCATATTTTGCCAGTAAAGTATCCACTATGGTTCTATTTTTGAACTCGATTTTATCATCACTATGTGCCGGAAGAAGCTGTTGAATTGCGTCCAAGGGATATGGATAGTCAGTCGCTTGGATAAGTTCGTAAGCGACCTTCCCGAAATCAGCATCGGTTGGATTGATAATCTTAGCCTCAATAATCAGTTTATCGACGGAATAATCATAGCTAAGACCTTCAAAGATATCCATGCGTTTCAAGTGTACTTGCCGTTCAGGTTTAATACGTTGCGGGGTATTAATTAGTTGGAGTACTTCCCTTTGGTTATCTAAAAACAGAAGATCTTGCCCACTGCTATTGGCAATAGAGGAAAGGGTGGTGTCTACTGTCTTAGTACTAAGGTTAATCTTTGAAAAAAATGACTTCGGGCGCCGAGCTTCTGGGTGGTAAGATTCAGTATTACCACTTAGAAAAACACTGCTGCCATCTCGGCACAACACAGCCTGGCCTACTTCTTCTCCAAAACCGTTGATCTTTTCCAGGCATGTTTCCAAAGCCGATGATGGCTTTAAAGTAGTTCCATCATGATTTATGTGCAGTAAGAACACATCGCCACCTTGCTGCTGAAATTGTCCAGTGACCATATAAGATTTGCCGTCAAAGGGAGCAATATCCGTAAAGATATATCTTTCGAATTGCGCAGTATCGAGGACTCTTTTTTCGTTGATCGTAATAAATAGGGACGTTTTGGGTTTACCTTCCATTAGCGCTATGATCACGTGGCTATTCTCATTTCGATTAAATAGGGCTTTAACTACTTCTGCCTTTATGCTAGGCTCTTCCTGTATGTTTAGGATGCTATCTCCATTCGCATTTACTTGTCCAATAAATAGGTTGGCTCCTTTGTTGCCCACCAAGAGATGTTGGCCTTGGGCATCCTGGACTTGATCCATGATAGTACTGTTAAATCCCGCATCTGGAAAAAATAAACCTGGAGAAATGGCCTTATTCCCATTCTTGCCCAATTTTAAATAACAAGCTTCCTTTTTGTTCCTTTTCCTCTTTGAAGGGAATCTATAGCCATAGAGTATATATTGATCAAGGTCTTTACTAATGAGTGCCTGGAATCTATAGTCGTAGCCGAGTGCTTGTGGTGCTATAGAAAATGCCCTGGCAGAGGGTTCCTCATCACCCCGGACATACACCTCTAGGTAATAGGTTTTGTCTCGGTCGGTTCCGACAAGGATAGCTCGACCATCCTCCAATGTCTCTGCAAAGTGGAGCTCTTCGATCTTGGAGAAAATCGGAAGAGCAGCGCTTTTCTGGGTTTCGAAAATGGGGCCTGAAAAAGACAAAGAAGTAAGGAGCAACAGTTGCGAATAAGCGTAAAAACTACTAATCATCATTATTCAATACGATATAAAAGTAATTAAAAGAGGGCTGTGTCCAATTATAGGACAAAACGGCTTGTTTTTCGAAATCATTTGAACTAGTCGTCTTCCAAGTCACAGGGGCAACATCTTTGAAAGTTGTATTCATGGCTTGTAGTAGAGACTTAGCGGATACAGGAGACTTTTGGAATGCAAGGATAGCAGGAGCTAAGGCCTCATGATCTTGGCAACTAATCAGGACCAAAAGTGTATCATTTTTGCCAGCATAGAATAAGGTCCCATTATCCCCTGGAATATCATACCATATTTCCTGCTTCAGATATGAGGCTCTTACTAAAACAGGAGGTTTATCATTAGTCTTCAGGAAGGACATCATGAGCGGGGCTCGGTTAGTTACTGTGGACCAAGTGGTTTTAATCGGAAAATGAAATAAACTCTCGGATGGAAGTCTGAGTTGAAGCTCTCCATCTAAATCACTAGAAACCCACGGAATAGAATCCTGTCTAAAACTATTAGCTTGGGTATTGATTTTCGCAAAGCTACCAATCTGTAACGAAGCCTTTTCCTGACCACTGATTAAGATAAATGCATTGAATGCCCATTTGACCAATTCCTCCTTGGGAACACGAGCAAAACCTCCATTACCCCATTCTGTTCCCCAGCTGTTCATAATTTCAAAGTATTCTTTGTCATAGCCAATCACTAACATCGAATGGGCGCTATGAGGAATTTGTCTTTTATCTTGTTCCGTCCAAATTTCTTCACCATATAAATACCTAAAACTGTGGTAAACCTTATCTATACCAATGATTACAGGTTTATTATCACTTAAAGCCTTTGTAATGATTTCGATTCTTTCCGAACTTGATTCATGATAATCGATATCAAACAAGATACGGTAATCAGCGATGCGATGCTGCTTTGCCTTTTGTCTATGGTATTCCGTTATTCTTATATTACAATGATCAGTGACTCCTAATTCCTTTTCCAGGCAGACGCCATTGGACTTCATTTGCTTCAAAACGTCGAGTTGAGCAATAGAAGAATCGCAGGACTCTCCAATAGCGGTGGTTAGAAAGTGAACCAGGTACCAGGGAGAAAAAGGCGCAACTGAGTCAGCATCGCTCCAAGCATTCTTCTGGACAGCATATTCGATCGATAGTGCGCCATAAGTAGCGGCCCAAGCCGTGCAGGATTGAGAGTTGCCTTGGTTACCTGGTTGGTGACAATACCTGCGGAGAGAGTACTGAGATTGAGCACCGGATTTCCACTGATATCGCATCCTATTTGCATAATAATCCTTGTCTTGCTGGCGGATTTCTGACTTCTGATATTTAGCCCCTTGACCATAAGATACAGGAATCGCAAGTAAAAAGCCACAAAAAAGCACAATAAGCGCTATACAATAATCGGACATGATTTTATTGTTGTCTTTCTAATAATTGCTGTAATAATCGCTCTGAATCGTATCGCACGTAAGATTCTTGATCACCCACCTTCTCCAGTAATTTTTCCAATTCCTTTATCGTTTGTTCCTGCTTTCCCTGTAATAATAAGGATATAGAATAATAATAGCTGTCTCTTATACACATCTCCGAGCCCACGAGACCGAGGCTGATCT
>CAJXUM010000341.1 GCA_913060855.1 uncultured Lewinella sp.
GAGATCAGCCTCGGTCTCGTGGGCTCGGAGATGTGTATAAGAGACAGGTATTATCCTGAGCGCCATAACAAACAAACCGCTTAGATTCTCCTAAATTATATCCCAATTGATTCACGAATGGGGGATAAATAGTCGACTGGCGTTCAGCAGCTTGACCGAACAAGTTGAAGGAAAGTGCGCTGAAGATCAATATAAAATAGACTTTCATAATAGTAGATTTCATGTAGAAGTGGTCATTACTGCTTGATGAGTAATGGAATTTGTACATTAAAGGATTGCCGAATTTATTTTTCATTACCCCCCATCCGTTCCTCTCGCTGTTTCGCACTCAAGCCTTGCGAAAAATAAACATCCGAGCCCAACCAAAGCTGTGTATTCTTCATCCCTGGGTCATGCACATCAAGACTTAGGTCACAATCAAAACGAGCCAAAATACTATACTTCTGTTCCTTCTTACCCTGGCCTGTGAAATGATGAAGCCCCCAGGTAATTCCACGACCATTACCATTGCTGGTGAAAGCATCGGGAATATAAGCCCCTGCAGCGGTCGGCATCAATTGCGTAACGGCTGCAATATTGAAATTGACCCCATCCGAAGCATACTGAATGGTATTGCTTTCATTGCCATTCCGGATAGTCAGCGAGGCAATTCCTTCCTTAAAGGGAAATAAGGCCGTTTCATGTCCAGAGTTAAATAATGGATTCAAAGGATGTTTGGTAAAAGGCCCAAGCGGATCATCAGCGATGGCCAAGCCATTTCCCACCAAGTAATCAGGGCGGTCGCCATAAGCAGCTTTGAAGTAAACATATATTTTACCCTTGTAAACCAAGGGATACGGATCGTGAATAGAATATTGGTCCCAGGTGCCTGGCTCTCCATTCGGAATGATAATTTTATCGGCTGCTGTCCAGGGGCCATCCGGCGAATCGGCATAGGAAGCCGCCACTGGACAATGGTCCCCTTTCGTACCGCTAGCCTCCATAAAACCTTGATAGTAGAGGTAGTATTTTCCTTTCCACTTTAGGATATCTGTTGTCGTCACGGAGCGCCATCCCACGGTAGGTTTGGGTGGTCGGGGGATGGCAACACCTTGCTCTTCCCAAGTAAATCCATCTTCGCTGGTCGCATACCAAATTTCACACAAGTCCCAATCGGTAGATGGAATCGTATCATTCGAGTTTTTAGCCCCTCGAGGAGGCACCGGGGTATCTCGCCGGGTATACCAGACGTAATATTTACCGTTTTCTTTAATGATTTTGGACGGGTCACGGCGTGAGATAGTCCCGTTTCCGTCTCGGTAGTCAAATCCTTCCAAGCGAGTATATTTGAAGCTCGAAAAGAGTTCATTGTCTTCTGGACGGGGCGTCAGGTAGTTATCGTACAGTCGCTCCATCGCCGCACTCAAGGGTCGATCGGGTTTTGTTTGGGGAATGTCCCAGGGGAAGCCCGCTTGCGCTAGTTCACTATCCTTTTCATCGCCTTTATTCGGCTCGGCACAAGCATTAATCCCTAAAAGACAGTAGGCAGCAAGAAAATAGCCTAGGTAAATCGCTTGCTTTGCTGTTTTTCGCATGATTGCTTTTTATTTAAGCTGGTAGTATTGGATCCGTTGCTCTTTCCATTTGGCTTGCGCTGTTGGCACCTGATTTTTTCTAAATGCTTTACTCCTCAGGCACCTCACAAATACCTTTTCCTTGGTATTAATACTTTTTTCGCTTTTCAATTCCATCACGAACCGATTGTTCCATCCCTTTGATTTTCTCAGCTCTATTGGTGCTAGATTGTATTCTGTACTCCTCAAAGGCTTTGATGATGGCCTCCGAATCTTCTTCCATCCCATAATCTCTGGTACTCGCTTGCCAATTGGCTAATTCCCTACGCATTTTAGCCAAGAGCTTTGCCTTCCTAGGGTCTGAAACTAGGCTGCGCATTTCAAATGGATCTGCATTTAAATCGAAGAGATATTCCTTTGGCAGGGGTTCCACTAATGATCTCTGATTAGGCCCTAACCAGCTCTTTTCAGCATAAATATTGATGAGATGGTAAATCGGGTGCATTTGCTTACGGTAGGCTGTAGCCGATCCGTTAATAGAGAAATCACGGTTGAAGTTTCGGATGTATTTATACCGTTTGCTACGTACAGAGCGTGTTTTGAAATAGCTTTCACCCATCCGGTCAGAGGCACAAAACACATATGACCTCTCTGGCTCAGTCTGCTTACCTAATAATACTCGCCCTTGCATCCAGTCCGGTTTTTGGGCTCCAGAAATAGCTAGGGTAGTAGCCGTGAGATCGATGGTACTAAGCAGTCGACGGTCTACACTTCCAGCGAGTAAAGCACTGCTCCAATCTAGTTCTTCTGGGCTAGCGATAATGAGTGGTACTTGAATACCTACATCGAAATGATAATTTTTCGCCCGAGTCATGGGGCGTCCATGATCTGAGAAAAAAAAGACAATGGTATTTTCTGCTAAGCCTCGCCTATTGATTTCACCTAACACTTGCCCTACTTCTTGATCCATCATTTGAACGGTCTCTAGGTAAGCTGCCCAATCCTCCCGTGAAATGCTATGATCAGGATAATAAGGCGGAACATATACTTTAGCAGGATCAATCGGGTTGACCGTATCACGTTCAAAAGGTCGGTGGGTTAGCCGGAGGTTTACCACGGCGAAAAAAGGTTGGTCGCTGGAAAGAGAATCCCAATGGTCGGTATCATAATAGGCTTGTTCGGAACGGAAGGACCAGTCTGTTTTACCTTTTCCAGGTTTATCTTTGATATTGGCGGTCTGATAGCCTTGTTTTCGTAGCAATTCATTGAGGGGTACGACAGGAGCAGGAAGTTCATTGCGCAATTCGTCGGGATAGCGCATGTGGTGAGCATTGATCGATGTTTGGTACATGCCAGTAGCTAAAGCAGTGCGGCTGGGTGTGCAGGCCGGGGCGGTAACAAAGGCTTGAGTGAAACGGACGCCTCGAGCTGCTAAGGCGTCGATATTCGGCGTTTTCACTAGCGGGTGGCCATAGCAAGCCAGATCTGGGGAAAGGTCTTCAGCAATAATCCAGAGGATATTGGGAAGCCCTTTTTTTGCCGGTATGCCAAACCAAGTCTTGATTTCATTGGCTACCACATCGTGCCCTAAGGCATTGACATGATTACTTTGGGCCATATAATCTTTCAGGTTCTCTTTTTTCGCCAACTCCTGGAATAGCTGGTAACTATCCACCAAGCCAACTTGGTATTGGGCAGCTAAGGCCCTTATCTGTTTAGCATGCTTATCCAATTCGCTATCTGGGGCCAATAGGTCTTCTCGCTGATCAGGAGTTGGTGTCAACAGGATTACTTTCACCTTTTTAGCCAAAGCTTCCTGAATCATTTGCTCCCAGGCTGCTTTCGCTGCTTCAAGACCAGCCCGACGATCGTTGAGGCCATAATCTATAAAGACTACATCTGGGCGGTGAGACAATACTTCTGTTGTAAAACGCTTTGCTCCAGCTACGGAGTTTTCTCCTCCTATCGCTGTGGTAATTGAGTTGACAACGGCCCAGGGATAGGCCTTTTTTACTTTTTTCAAACTCAATTGGGGATAGGCTTCCAACGTATTTACATTGGGCGTAACAAAGTAGCCAGCCGGTACGGAATGTCCGTGAAAGACCAGGTTGATCGTCCGGTTCTTTGGCCATTTCAGTTGTAGCTGTTCTTTGATATCATTCAAATAGGTGGATCGATTCGCTATGGCGCTCTTTTCATCAGCTTGTGCCATTAGTATAGATGCCATTAGAAATAGCCCCCAAAACGTACTTATCTTTTTCATCGCTAATTTGATTTACCCTGATCTATTAGACTTTATTCCAAAATAATTTGCACGGAGCTAAATTATCTTTTGTAGCAAGTCTTCGTTCTTCTTCGGGCCTTGCCTTGCTACAAAATCTTAATTCCCGTCCTTGTACAAACTATTCCAGCATAAAGTCTATTGAATGCTATATTTATGCCCGGCTACGAGTTCAAATTGATAGGCATGCCGCACTAATTTATAAGGAACTTCCTCGCCATCGGACTCATCCACAATGGTTAATTCGTTCCAATCTTTCACATCCATATGAATTTCACTTTTCGTCTCCCCATCCATATGCCAACAATCGACGTCTGCTTGTTCATTAAGCGGATAAAGTCGACCGAGTAATTTATCTTCTTCTTGTTCGAGCACGAAGCCCGTTCCACCTACAAAAAGCGGGGTCCTGTCAATGGGAATAGCAAAATCGGTGAGTGTTTGAGGGCCTTCATATTGTTGGCCATTGTCATAGTCTATCCATTTCCCTGCGGGCAGATAGATATCCCGTGTGGTCGCCGTATCATAATCATCCCCATAGAGCGGGGCGGCTAACAAAGATTCTCCGATCAGCCATTGGTAGGCTCGTCGAGTAGTATCTGCCAGGCCGTATACATTAGGGTCATTAGGGTAGGCCAATGGCAGTGGTGTCATGGTATGAGGAAAGCCGGAGTGATAGGCTTTAACCGCATTGCTATAGATATGGGGCTGCAAACGATGGTGTCGTTGAGCCGCTGCCAAGCATAGTTGGTTGGTTTCCTCGTCAAAATTCCAGGGGCCGAAGCCAAAAGCCATCGCGGGATTGAGGGAAGCGTATTGGGCATAGCGAACGAGGTATATTCGCAGTTTTTCTTTGGATTCTTCCCCAAAACGCCCCGTCGCCAAACCCGTTCCACCAATAATATCGGGATAAACATAGGGGAAGCCTGAAAAGGCATAGGCTAAGCCATTGATGGGGCCTCTGTCCTGGGACTGGTTATAGTTAAAATCATCGAAGCGATGAATATCTGCCGGAGAGCCTAGGTAATTGTTTCGCCCCATGATATAAACGCCATCTTCCATCAAGGCCCGGTTGATGGGATCAATCAGGTCATCTTGTAAATGTACTGGCCAATGAAAGAGGTCTTCCTTGAACCCATCCACACCATAATCTCGCCATTTCTGACAAAGTGATACGTACCAGTTGACGGCTTCCGGTTTATTGGAGTCCAGTAGATAGACAGGCACCCGAGGGAAACCGACCTTCTGGAGGGCTGCTACACCCTCGTCATCTTGTAGGAAATAGCCCTTTTCTACGCCTTCTGGCGTGAAGGGACCACCTGGAATAAAGCCAATCCGTAAGCCAATTGTAAAGATCAACCCGCGACGATGGAAATAATCGATAAAATCTTTAGGGTTTGGATATAAGTCCTTGTCCCACATCCCAAAACTGGTGGTTGCTTGTAGCTTTTTGGCCGCCTCTGATTTTGTCTCAGAAGTATAAGGCGTGCCATGGGCGTCAAATTCACCTGCTCCTCTCGGCCAAAAACCGGAACCAACCACCATCCACGTGAGCGGATAACCGTAGTCCAAGTACTGATTGATATTGTCGGTCACACTTTCGTTATTGGTTTTCCAGGCCAAGGCACCAAAGGCTTCCCAGCCTACCCCAAACCATTCGGGCTTGGGTTTATACACGAGATACCCTTCCTCATTCCGCGCCTCCAAATAAGACTGGTAAATTTCTTTAGGGTTCCCTAAGAAGTAATACATAGCTGGCAGGTCGCGAACGCCATGCGCCCCTTGCGCCTGTTCCTCCGCTGTAATTCGCACTAATTTTTGACTACTAGTCTCCATATTCACCGTCGCAAAGCCATGCTGCGGGAATATCACAAAATTGCTCATCATCCGTTGTCGGCCATTGTCTCCGCCCAAGGTATCCCTCACAAACGCTTTCAGCATTAAATCTAGTCCCCCCTCCCCTACTGCGGCATGATCAGCCATACCGTAGGCAGGTCCTAGACCACCAGTCTGGGCTATTAGGGTGTATTTACCCGCCATTTCAGGTGTAATACCCAGCTTGACGCTATGGGCTTGTAGGTGGAGAAGAACGGTAGCCTTTACTCCATCCTTCGTTTCCACTTCCAGTGTTAATTGCCCCGCTTCTTCTTTGGCTAAGCGGGTGCTATAGACCGCTTGTGCACTTGTTCCCTCCTGTCCCAACAGTAGGCCTGAGACGGGGTGAAAGGGAGCAATGACTTGGCCATCGGTTTGAGTAAACTGAAACCGAAAGCCTGCTTTTTGGATTTCTAGGCTATAATTTGCTGCATTGACCAGGATGGTTTCTCCTCGATCTTGGACACCAGTGGCCGATCCAGACTCACAATCAGTCAGCAAAAAGAGAAAGCCCATCAGTCCACAAAAGGAAATGATCTGGCGCAGCAAAAAGGGTTGGCGGTATTTCTTCATGGTAGAGTCTATTTCAAAAACACATGACTTCAAATAAGGCGATCGGCACATGGGTATGTGCTTGCTGTAAGATAATCTGCAAGTGGTCGGTTTCAATAGGCTCTTCTAGTACAAGACGGTTAATCGTTTGGTGATTATCCTGTACCGTGAATAGGACTGTTGTGTCACCATTCTTTACTTCATACTGCTGGATACAGAAAGGCATCGTATCCTCTGGGTGGCCCAGGAGTGTGGATTCCATAGGATGGTCGTAATCTGTATCTAGAAATAGAATCACTTCATGTACCTTTTTGCGTTCTTTCCAGTAGATGTCCACCTTACTTTCCGTCGCCTCCAAGGGCGCGACAAAGGCATTGGGTCTTATTTCAGGTCGCACGATTTCACTTCGCAAATTTTCCACCCCAAAACACTGGATGGGCGGCTCAATTTGCATAGCAATATTATGTCTGTCTCTTATACACATCTCCGAGCCCACGAGACCGAGGCTGATCT
>CAJXUM010000342.1 GCA_913060855.1 uncultured Lewinella sp.
CTACACTATCCTCTTCGTCGGCAGCGTCAGATGTGTATAAGAGACAGATTTAGCAGTAATTTCGATGCACATCGGACAAAATAATGACTGCTATAAATACAAAACTCGTACCGGGCAACTTCTTTAAATGGATCTTTCATATCGTCCTGTGGGGCGTTTGGATCGGATTGCCGATTGTCAATGCAGGGGATAATGAGAAATATCGCCAATTCATGATCACTTTGATTCCGGTGTCTCTTACTCACATCCCTCTTTTTCTATTCAATTCTGAATGGTTAATCCCAAAAGTCTTTCGAAAACGTGGGCTGACCACTTACCTCATCGGCCTATTAGCGCTGATCGGAATCTTTGCGATTCTACAGCTTTTCATGAAAGAATGGATCATGCCAGAGACCTTAATGAGAAGGAGATGGAATGTATATTGGGCGGTTATTCCCGCTATTTTTGTGACCGCAATTAGTACAGGCTATGGTTTTATTCTCTACCTGATGGATCAGGAACAAGCGAAGGCAGAGGAAAAACAGGAAAAATTAAAATCAGAACTCTCTTTTTTGCGCTCACAGATCAGTCCGCATTTCATTTTTAATGTCCTCAATAGTATTGTATACCTTATCCGTTCAAAATCTGATCAGGCAGAGTCAGTGACGATCAAATTGTCGGACTTGATGCGCTATATGTTGTATTCTTCCGGAGAAGAGCAGGTGCCTTTGTCCAAAGAATTAGAATATTTAAAAAACTATATTGACCTGCAGAGAATCCGATTTGAAGAAGATGTTGACATCCATTTTGCGCTGTCGGGCCGAGCAGAGATGCAATTCATCGAGCCGATGCTCTTGATTCCTTTCGTAGAAAATGCCTTTAAGCATGGAGTTGGGATGATCGTTGATCCCGTGATTGACATTAGGATTACAGTAGATGGTGAGGGTTTGAATTTTTGGGTGAAAAATAAAAAAGCGGCCGAAGAGCCAGCCGAAAAAGAGGAAAGCTCAGGTATCGGTTTACCCAATGTCCTTCGCCGCTTAGAATTACTTTATCCCGACCTGCATGAGGTAAGTATAAAAGAGGAAGGAGATTGGTTTTTAACGGAGCTAAAGATTCAATTTTCTACGGAAAAGAAGGAGTTATATTCGCTAATAGGTTAAAAACTTGGGTTTAGAGACTGTTTTGAAACATGTCACTAATTTTATTATGTGTCTTTTCTCATGATTCTTCAGCTTTTTTTCGGTCAAGAGCTAAGGCTATTCACCTTAAAAAGAGCTTCGCCTAATGAAAAAATACATTATAATAATTCTCAGCACACATTCCAAAACAGTCTCTTAGAGTTTTAGTTTTCATTATAGGATTTAGGGTGTGCCAGTTCGCGCTGGCACACTTTTTTATGGTCTTTGCTACCATCGTTTACCAAAGGTGAAACCCAAGAGTACGATAGGGCCTTCTCCGGTAGGCTCGCCATCTGTTTGGACGTTTATTTCATACCCTAAGGCTAAAGAGGGAGAGAAAAACCAACTTGGCCCCACCTTCATGGCAAAGCCTGCTTCTAAGGTGGGCTGAACGACTGTTATATTGGTAGTTCCTGCTATTTCAATGCTCGTACCGATCCCATCCTTCCAATCCACTTCATTCCACCATAGGTCATTTTTAATACCCAAAAACCAACGCTCAAAACCTGGCTTAAAATAGTACTTATAGCCGAGTGTAAAGCCATATCCTCCACCCGTTTCATCCTCATGCACCCCATAACCTTGATGATCCAAGGCGTTATACCCCAATCTCAGATGCAAGGCATGTTGGTCGGCAAAGCCGGTTTCTAAGCGCAAGCCGGGGATGAGGCCGGTGGGATAGGCTTGGAATTCGAAGCCGAGGTCGAAGATCTTGCTTTGCCCATTTAAGGACGTGCCAGTCGCAGAAGAAAAGAGTAAAAAAAGTCCTAGGGACAGTATTATCTTGTACATAGTTTTGGATTTTTATTTTCCTGGATCAATGTACAAAAAACTATCTCCCCTTCTTATTTTATCTTTTGAGCCATTCTATTTCTTAGTACTATTTACTCCATTTCGTTCAATAAATACCATCCTTGAACATATTCGAAGCGGGTCCCATTAAACTCATCTACCCTAATCACATGGCTCATGTATAACTGATGCGGATCATACCCTAAATAGGCCTCTACCCCGACAAAGACAGGGACGCAAGAAACGGCTATTTTATTTTTAATATTCACGGGTCCGACCGTAAAATCATCAATAATCCCTATTTCGTCTCCCACAAACACTTCTCCTTTGAGCATCATGCGGCAGTTTTCTTGCTTCAGCGGATTGAGAAACAAGGAAGGTGATTTTTCTAATTGCAGGTGATCATTGCCATAGAAGAAAAATAGGGCGGAGTTCTCGCGTTCAGGAATAAATAGTTTTCCATTTTTGGAAGCTATCGGATAGCTAATGGGCGCTGCAAAAGTACCCGACAGGTACATGGGAGAATTTGGCGTGAGTGATTCTTCAAAATATAGTTGCCCGTCTTTCTCAATCACACGTAAATTCAAGGTATCGCTACTCCACTCAAAGTTGGCATCCATCTCATTACAGTTGGTCGTATAGCGCAAAAACTGACTCAGCTGACCTGCTTTCAAATTGGACAATTGGACCACATTTTCTTTGAAATGGGGTGGATCCATTGCCGTTTTTTCGCAGGCTAATAAAAGAAGCGTAAAGCAAAGAAGGGTGATAAGGATAGGTTTCATGGTTTTTATTTTGGTAGACACGGTAGATCGAGCGGAAGGTTGGGTCAAGGATATTCTGACCTGCACACTAAGCTTCATCTTATCTTAACCCAGGTTTAAAAAATATTCAGTAGTTTTCCTTTCAATTAGACTTTATGCTAAAATGGGTTGTAAAGGGATGGGGATTAAGGTTTTTAAGCAAGGCGAGGCTCGAAGAAGGAGCATAGCCAATAGCTACGCGACTGATGAAGAACGAAGGCTTGCTTAAAAAGATAATTCAGCTCCCTACAAATTATTTTAGCATAAAGTCTCTTGATAAACCAACGAAAAACATTAACCATGAGAAAAGGTAAATCCCTCCTCCTGTTCCTTTTTTTTCTTGCTACGAGCCTCTATGCCCAACAGGATCATAGCCATGCGCTCGGCCGAAAAATCGTATTTCCAGATGTGCCGAACTACAAAACCTTGAAATGTGATTTTCATATTCACACCGTCTTCTCCGATGGAAATGTTTGGCCCACTATACGTGTTGAAGAAGCGCTCCGCGATGGCCTAGATGCCATTTCAATGACGGATCACCTAGAATACCAGCCCCATGCCAAAGATATTCCACATCCAGATCGCAATCGTTCCTTTGATATTGCGAGTGATTTTGCGAAAAATAATGATTTACTCGTGGTAAGGGGAGTAGAAATAACGAGGAGTATGCCTCCCGGACATGCCAATGCTATCTTCGTAGAAGATGCCAATAAGATCGTCGTCGATGATGCCATGGAAGCCTTCCGCGAAGCAGGCAGACAAGGTGCCTATGTATTCTGGAATCATCCCAATTGGACCTCACAGCGCCCCGATGGCATCGCCACCCTAACCGATATGCACAAGACATTGATCAAAGAAAATCTACTGCATGGGATAGAAGTGGTGAATGACCTGACTTATTCAGATGAAGCCCTGAGAATTGCCCTAGGCAATAACCTTGGCGTAATGGGTACTTCGGATATTCATGGCTTAGTCGATTGGCAGTTTAAGATTCCAGAAGGAGGGCATCGTCCTATCACCTTGGTTTTTGCCAAAGAAAAAACGCAGGAATCCATTAAGGAGGCCTTGTTTGCAGGCCGTACTGTTGCTTGGTTTAATAATATGCTGGTAGGAAAGGAAGAACACCTATTGCCCTTAATTCATAGCTCGCTGAAGATTGGAAAGCTGAAGTACCAAGGCAAGAGTCAGGTAGCGGCTATTGAAATTGAGAACACGTCAGATGCAAATTTCATCCTAGAGAGTCTGGGGCCCTATACTTTTCATGCCAGTTCCGATGTGATCGAACTCAAAGCCCATAGTACAACGACCATTCAGATCAAGACCTATGTGCGATTAAGCAATGTCTCCTTGATCTTTAAGGTATTGAATGCGGTGAGTGGTCCAAGGCTGCATCCGTTCATTACGGTGAAGGTGGAGGAGTGATGGGCTGGCTGCCTTAGGGGTGGCTCAGGGGGTGATTTACTAGGGGTGGACCTTAGCGAATCACCCCCTGAGCCACCCCTGAGGAACAGCCTCTTAGATCACCGTCACCCGAAGCGCCTTCAAGCCATCAGCGCCTTGCAGCTTTTCGAGTTCTAATTGCTCAATCTCTTCCGTGATATAACCCTTTCGGATCAGGTACTCGAGGTGATTGAGGTATTCCTGGCGATCTTTATCTTGGAGGTAAACAATGGCTATTTTACCCGCCTGCGTCAAACGCTCTTTCGTCCCTTTAATTACCGCCTTGTCAATCCGCTTTTTCAGAATCTCATAGCGAACATTGTAAGTACCGTCCACATCAAATTGCTTTTCATCCATCCGGAATCGGATGCTGAGCGGTGAATTGTAGACAAATATCAACTGTGCCGTTGTCAAAGGAACCGGTAATTCCTTGGACTCCTCTACCACCAGGCGCGTTATCTCACAAGTATTGACCAACTGCCAAAGGCGGAAATCCTTGAGATAGAAATCGCTAAATTTCTTCTCTTGCAGTAGTGACTGGCCGATATAAATATTGTATTCTACCCCATCCGTCTTGTATTTCTCAAAGAAGTGAGGTAGTATTTTTTGCATGCGCTCATCGTCTTTTTCAAGGAAGCTACCTACTACTTGATTGAGTCGACTGACACTCTCTTCGTAGCGTTTCCGCTGTTCATACACCACATCCAAGGTAGCATCTATCCCATTCATATAATCCTCATAGGGCTCGACGGGGAGATCCGAGTATTGCGCCTTCAATTCTCGTAAGAGTGGATGGATTTCTTTGGTCAATAAATCGACCACTTGGGTTTCATCACTCGACATGAAAGCTTCACGCAAGCGCTCCAATATGACCTCCGCCTCAAGTTGGTAGGATTCTAATAAATGAAAATCAATGTGTTTCAGCCAAATTTGCATTAGACGGCTTACCCGTTCCAGGTTTTCTATTAAGTCTAGCTGGATAAATCGATTCCGTAGGTTCGAAGAACTCACAATGTCGGCTTGTCCATACAAGGGATAAACATCCTTGAAGACAATCGGGGCAATCGTTCCATCAAAATCGGGAAGCGTTCTACGCACTTCATGATCCGCCGCTACTTCTTCAAAACGCCATTCTACACTAGGATGAATCGAGGTAAATTGTTGCTTTACAAATCGGCTAATCCGATTATTCATATCTTGGAAGTAACGGTCATTGCCCAGCCTCAATAAATCAAAAACCTCTTTCAGCTTGAGCATGGTTAAAGCGTTGAATCCTCGGGTTTCTTTTGTCGCTATTTCGAAAATGGAAATCAATTTACCAGTGTTTTCGCGCATCGGAATCAAGATCACACTAGTAAAGCCTTTATCGATGAGTCTTTGTTCTCCAATGGACGGAGATTTGAGCTGCTTCAGGTTTTGAAAGAGCGCAGCTTCATGCCCACTTCCTATTTTACAATAAGCACCGCCAGTCCCTTCTTCCTTTTCATAAGAGCGAAGCAGCGTTAAATCGTTAGAACCGGCCAAACTAAAGCTATTCCCCCCTAAAAACTCTTGAAAAACAACCCCCAGAAAACCAAAATCTAAATCTGGCATATTTAAATAAGAGCGTAATTGGCCACGTAGATACGGCAGGTAAACCGTCGGCTCCATTTCCTGATCGGTATCCATCACCAAGCCTTTCAGCTGCGAGATAATCTCCAATTCAGTTACATCATGAAAAGTGCCAATTGCCAAGCCTTGGAAAGCAAAATTTTCCGGTGGAATCAATTCCAACCATAAGCTTTCATCATGTAAATTGCTGTGTAGTTGATCCAACTGGCGCGCTGAGATTTTCCGCTTGGGCTTTAGAGAAATCACCTCTATAAAATCAAAACGAAGAGCCAATTGGTAGTGCTTTTCCAGTCCCGTCTCTTTATTTCGAAACGTAAGAACGGCCCCCTCAAATAGTGGAAAATCAGTCCCATATACAGTATTGAGGATAAAGGTCGCAGCCTGGATGGAGTTATTTTTGGCCCCAGAGTTAAAATTCTTTGCATCAATCTTCACTTCCCATTCGCCGGAAGCAAAGAAGGTCTTAAGGGCAGGGCTCTTGTAGACAAATTGCTTCAAAAAGGGAGGTGTAATCATACTTCGATTGTCACCAAACGTCAAGGAAGGCATCATGATGCCCATCACATTGTCCAAATGGCTTTTAAAGTCATCATCTTGGATATTGCAATGCTCAGCCGTCAAATCTTTCTCAGCTTCAGAAAGTGCCTTTTTTATCACCTCTTTAATGGCTCCCTCCTCTTGTGGTACATTCTTCTTCAATAAATTAAAAAAGGGCTCAAAACTAAAGGAGGTCTCATAGGGTATTTGCGACATATTACCCATATTCTTCATAAAGAAATCTAAAGGAACATAAGTTCCAGGTTCTATATTCAACAGTTTATTCTCTATTATTTCCATGCTCCTGTTTTTTAAAGTAGAATGACGCTTGAAGGATAAGTATTCATTTTCGCTAGCCAGAAGGAAGGTAAATACCTGTCTCTTATACACATCTGACGCTGCCGACGAAGAGGATAGTGTA
>CAJXUM010000343.1 GCA_913060855.1 uncultured Lewinella sp.
CGAGATCAGCCTCGGTCTCGTGGGCTCGGAGATGTGTATAAGAGACAGATGCTACGACGATTGAATTACCGATGGGTTGCTGGATCAGCGACTATTACCTATACGTGGGGGATCGAAAAGAAATGGGTATTCTGGCAGAGAAAAAGACGGCGATGTGGATTTTTTCTCAGATCCGCAATAGCAATCGGGACCCCGGTCTTTTGCATTACCTGACGGGTAATAAGGTGGCCTTCCGGGTATTTCCTTTTGCCGAGAAAGAGGTTCGAAAAACGGGAATAGAATTTATACATAAGAATCCCCTTACGTTAAATATCGACGAACACACCATCCAGTTGGGAAACCCGGAAGATAGCTCACAAGCTGCCGTTATTAGTACGCCTTATGTTGATTTTATTACCGCCTATCGAAAGCAATCGCTGGATACCATTCAACGGCAACCCTATTATCACTTCATGCTGGATATCTCAACCGGCAAGGAAGAGATGATCAGCGAATACAAAGAAAGAATAAGGACTTTAATTGCCAAGAATTTTATCGGCCAATCCCCTCATAAAATCAGCTTGATCAATGCTTATACCAAGACGTTCGAGATGAATGACGACTGGGAGGAACAGCTAGCCGCACAGCGTTTCGAAGGAGGTTTTTACTTAGAACGCGCTATGAAAGAGGCTTTGATCGTACACCATAAAAAGAAGGAATTATATTATCCCGTTTTTGTGGTGCTAACCGATAATATGTACGAAGCTGTTTTAGATAAAGATTTTGCGGATTTGCGTTTTAGTTTTCCGGAAGGAGATCAATTTTATCATTTACAAGAAGACGGTACGCTAGCGGCTCACTCGCTGATCAAAAATCCTCAATTTGCAGATACAACAACGGCTAATCCCTCTTTCAGGAAAACCGTCATTCCCTACCCCAATCAGGAAAACCCACTAGGCTTCCTTCCCAATGATGGTCAAGGTAGCTTCGTTCTACGAGAAGAGAAATTTCGTTTATCCCCTGATGAAATCAAACCTAAAGAATGGAATACGGCGCTAAATATAGCCGGTAAAAGGCGAGTACATCAGCTGTACCCACAGCTCGCTGAGAAGGAATGGCTAAGCAGCATCAGAAGTAGCTTTTTGTCCCGGATTCTAAATCCTTCTACTGCTTATATTGTGGTCGAGACCGAGGCCCAAAAAGAAATGCTTTTTCAGAAGCAAAAACAAGTTTTGAACGGTAATAAATCTTTAGATCTAGGCGAAGATATGAATCGAATGTCGGAGCCCGGTTTCTGGCTGCTGCTATTGTTATTCGGTGCTTTCTTGCTTTGGCAGAAAGGTGCTGTTGTTAAGAGTATGTTCAAGCAGCACCATTCGGGCTAAGAGCATCCTTTTTTCGCTAGTACTTCGTTTCTTTTTTGCCCGTATCTCCAGATATGCGCTTCAAAAAGAAAGAAGAAGTAATCCTCCGTGCCTCCGTATCTCTGTGTTCTACTATTTGGCGTGAATTTTGGCAAGAATTTACTCATACCGCAAAGCCTCTATCGGATTAGTATTAGCGGCCCGAATCGCATGAATACTTAGCAATAGAAAGGCCAATAGTAACACAAACAAGCCGCTGAACAGAAAAACACCAATATCTAACTGAATACGATAGGCAAATTCATTGAGCCAGTTTTTGAGGAAATACCAGGCCAATGGGAAGGCTATGCCGACCCCTATCCCCACTGATCGCAAAAAGTCTTTTCCTAAAAGAGAAATGATATTGCTCAGGCTAGCGCCTAGGACCTTACGAATCCCAATTTCTTTGGTGCGTTGAGCCAAGCTAAAAGCCACCAATCCCAACAAACCAATCGAGGCAATTAAAATACAAAGCAAGGAGGCTACATTCAACATTTTCCCGCTTCGTTCCTCTTGCTGATATTGTAAGGCATAAGCCTGATCTACAAAGCTATATTCAAAGGGCCTTTTGGGTTCAAAAGCATTCCACACCTCCTGGGCCGATGTCAAGGCCGCCTGCATATCGGCTCCATTAGCTTTGACAAACACCTGGGCACTTAAGTCATTATTGGGCACAATAATTAGGGGTTCAATTTTTTCGCGCAAGGATCGAATATGAAAATCCTCGACCAGTCCAATAATTTTGCCCTCCTGCCGGTTTAAGCTGATCTGCTCACCAATAGGATCATCCATGCCTAAGGCCTTTCTCGCCTCTTCATTAATCATAAAGGCGGATCTACTATTACTTGCGGTAAAAGAATCACCCTCCTCTACTTGAAGTCCAAAGAAGCTAAAGAAATTTGAATCCACCGCTAGCCTTCTGATCTTAAACGTTCCGCTTTCGACATGTCCAGGCCAAGCTATTCCATCCGTCCAGCTACCTATTCGATAGATGGGTTGATTGGTAGTGGTCACTTGGGCTAAATCAGGGTGCTTTAGCAGCTCTTGTTTTACGACATCCGTACGTTGCCGCATATTATTACTGAGCCGAAAGGTGAAAATATTTTCTTTGGTGTACCCCAAATCTGCTTCTTTGAGATAATTGAGCTGCCGGAAAATCACCGCTGTGGCAATAATCAATACAGCAGTAACGGCAAACTGCCCAACGAGTAAGGCATGTCGAAAGTAGTGCTTGCCTTGCCCCCCTAAGCGTATACCTTGGAGAAACTTGATCGGAGAAAAAGAGGAAGCCATCACCGCTGGGTATATACCCGACATCAAGATGGTCATTAGGGTAGCTAATCCTAGAATTCCGATAACATCCGTTTTCCACCATTCGAAAAGCATTCGCTTTCCCGTCATTTGGTTAAACAAGGGAAACAATAGCTGTAAGAGCACCAGAGATAAGGCCAAGGTACATAGCGTCAGTAATACGGACTCGCCCAATAACAAGGAGAATAGATTTTTCCGAGAGGCACCCACAATTTTCCGAATGCTAATAGCTTTCGTTTGCTTGCTCGCCCTGGCCGTCGCCAGATTGGTGTAATTGATACAAGCGATGATCAATACCATAAAGGCAATACCCAACAGGTAATAGATCGATAATAATTGGCTACTCCTTCGATCCGCCTTTTCAAAATTACTGTATAAATGCACATCTGCAATGCCTTGTAGAAACCAACTAAATTCTTCATCATCCCCAGAACGTTCTTCATATAAGCGGGTAATGTCATCGCCTATTTTTTGTCTATCTGCCTGTTCATTCAGCAAGAAATAGGTATCAAAATTCCAATTGCCCCAAGACTGCATGTCAGAAGGTTTAAATAAGCTGGCCATAGAAGAGGACAGCATCACATCATAGTCAAAAATGGAATTGGAAGGCATATTTTCAAGTACTCCACTTACGGTCAATGGAATGGAATCTTGCAGCAGTAAGCTTTTTCCTAATACCTCTTCCTCTCCAAATAACTGAGTCGCCATGTCGCTCGAAAGCACGACATCATTAGGGGAATTTAGCCACGTATTGGGGTCTCCCTGGCGCGCCTCAAAATCAAATAGATTGAAAAAAGAAGGATCAAGCAGACTTGGATGTACCTTAAAATATTGGTCATCCATGGTTTCAAGCAACATAGAAGATCCACGCCACACCCGCGCACTCCCTTCCACCCCTGGAACGCTGGTTTCAACAGCTGGCGCCATTAACCAAGGCGTCGTAGCCATGGCCCAGTTATAACCTCCCTCACCATCCCGTGACTCTGCTACAACACGTACCAACTGGTCTGATTTATCATGAAACCGATCGTAGGTCAATTCATCTTTTACCCAAAGGGAAATCAAGACAAAGGCCGTCATCCCGAGGGTAAGCCCTAGCAAATTGGTACCGCTGTAGGCTTTATCACTCATTAATTTCCGAAGATTGATCTTTAATATTTGATAAAACATAGGTTACTTTTAATAGCTTTACACTACTCCCTTTATATCACTCCAAGCTTCATGCCATCATACACATAAAACTGACTATCAGTCAATTAAAACCCAACGCTGCAACATTTCTTACCAAAATACGTTCATACGCGAACAAAGGTGTTCAATAATGGACACCCGTTTCTAAGCCCCATCATTTTTGTCAATTATTAGCAGCTACTCAAAAAAAAGCGTTCAGCGGATAGATTTAGAAATTCTATATTAAATTTGCTGATACTATTCCACGCTGTAGAACCTTTACTATTTTCTTTCCAGAAGTTCAAAGCAATGAAATTGAATAAAGTCGTCATCCTTTGCCTCCTTTTGGCAGCCACAAATGTTTTATTTTCACAAAATCAGGAAAAAGTGGACAGCCTCGTCAAGCTGCTTCCTGAAACCACCGATACCAACCGAATCAATGTGCTACGCCTACTCTTTATGGAGTATATTTATGTAGATTACAAGATTGCTAAAAAGTACTTAGATGAAGAATTAGTCATTGCTGAAGAGGTTGACATTCCGTATATCACGGCCCGACTCAAGAATGAAGAGGGCGTCTATTATTCGGTCATATCCGATAATGAGAATGCCGTAAAGACTTTTAATGAATCGCTGGATTTGTACCAGACATTGGGCAATCAGGAACGGGTCAGTGCGCTGCTCAATAACATTAGCAATTGTCATCGTAACATGGGCAATCTCGCGCTGGCTTTGGATTATCAAATGCAATCACTGAAAATAAAAGAAGCCATACCGGTTGACGGAGAAAAATTATCGGCTAGTTACTGGAACATCGGCAATATTACCGGTGATATCGGTAATTACGAAGAATCCAATGTTTGGTATCGAAAAGCAGAAGTCTACTATGATACCGCTGGGTTAATTGATGACTGGATCGCTGTGCGCTACAATCTTGCCCTGAATCTAAAGGCCCTCGACAGCACAGACCAAGCCCTTCCAATGTTTGAAGAAGCAATAGCCTACTATGAAGAGAACAACTTAAATAACGACCTGGCAGCAGCCCTAGACAATCTCGGCCAAATCAACGATAGCCAGGGCAATTACACCGCAGCCAAAGGCTACTACGAGAAATCATTAGCCATCAGTGAGAACCATGGGGAAAGAAGTTTAATTGCACTAACGAGAAGAAAACTAGGCCTGATTTACTCCAAATTGGGTCGACATAACCAAGCCATTCAGCTGATTAAAAGTGCGCAAGAACTCGGTGCCAAAACCCAAACGCGGAAATGGATGTACAATCACTATCATGCCTTGGCAGAAGCCTATGAAGCCAAAGGAGATTTTGGCTTAGCCATCCAGCAATTTGCCCTCTATGATAGTTTGAAAAGTGAGGTCATGTCGGAAGAAAACATAAAGAAGATCAACGAACTGGAAATCAAATATCAAACCGAAAAGAAGGAGCAAGAAATCGCGTTACAAGAAAATGAAATCCAGCTGCTAGAGCAAAAAGCAGTCACCGCCCGGATTCGACAATTTGCGCTATTGTTAGGTCTAATTGGCGTAATTCTATTATTGGGAAGTGTCTATTATGCCTTTCGTCAAAAATTCAAAAGACAACAAGCAGAAAAACAAAAAGTGGATGCTGAGTTAGACCATAAAAAGAAAGAGCTGACCTCTTTTACGCTACAACTGTCACACAAAAATGAAATCCTGGAAACGCTAAAAAAGAACATCAAAGAATTGAAATCCAACGTAGATGATACTCGCCAATACAACCGTCTGATCAACACGATCGATATCAATATCAAAGATGACGCCAACTGGGATAATTTTAAAATGCGCTTCGAACAGGTGCATAAAGATTTCAATACCAATATCAAGCGAGCTCACCCCCGCGTCACCTCCAATGAACTCCGCCTGATGGCCCTCCTCAAAATGAACCTCAGTTCCAAGGAAATCGCCACCCTCTTGAATATCTCGCAAGAGGGCGTGAAAAAGGCGCGGCAACGCCTGCGGAAAAAGCTGGAGTTGCAGCCGGAAATGCCGCTGGAGGATGTGGTGTATAGTTTTTAGCCGTTTCTTTGATTGCTAAGAGGCGGGGACCGAGCGTAACCCATCAATTTATGGGAGAGGCTCAATAGCCATAAAACCAGTCGTCAACAAAGCGAGGTCCATGACTTTTCATTGTGATTCCTATTGGCACTCTGATTATTAATGACAGCAGGAGCTGTCAAAGGCGAGGACGTGGCAAGGTACACAGCTGGAGCTCGTGTACCAACGGCGGATGCAGCGATGAACACGCCTTTTGATTTTGATTCACATTTCCATTTCCATTTTCATTTCCACTCCTTCACTCCCCTTCCGCTCCCGCACCACATACAACACATAGGCCGCAATAGCGATATCAAACCCAAGACACATACCCGGATACCAGTCGGGAACAAAGGCCGATTCGCTAGTTCCATGCAATAGTATATCCCATAAGACGTGCAAACCCCAGCCTACGGCTAGAAAAAGTAAGTTGACGCGTTTGGACAAAAAAGCAAAAAACAAATAGAAAGCAAAGCCACTCAATTCTATAATAATCCAACCCATATTGGCACCGAATGCCAGCGCAAAGCCGACATAGATGAGTGCGGCTATAACCAGGCCTACTCGCCAAAAAGCATGGTCTTTTTTAGGATAGACTTGCCGAATGATGAAAATACTGACTACAGCTAGGGCAAAACCGATAACCACTTCTAACCATAAGTCCATTAGCTTTCATTTTTTGTGTGAAATCCTTGAAAACGGAAGGTAAAGGTATAAGCAGTAACCGGCAAAAGGTATTTTTCCAAGGGCTTACTCAACCAAGAATCTACCCCTGTCTCTTATACACATCTGACGCTGCCGACGAAGAGGATAGTGTAG
>CAJXUM010000344.1 GCA_913060855.1 uncultured Lewinella sp.
CGAGATCAGCCTCGGTCTCGTGGGCTCGGAGATGTGTATAAGAGACAGGTCCCAAGACTTGGCAGGTATTGATTCTAAAAGCAGGGGATGAAGTAGTGAATCGCAATAATCGATTCTTGTCGGAAGCAGACTTAATACAAGCCGCTGAAAAATTCGAGCTCGAACTTCCGATAATAAAGGCGGTCAACGAGGTAGAGTCAGGAGGAATGGGATTCGTTGGTAGCAAACCTAAGATCCTTTTTGAAGGCCATGTTTTCTGGAAGCAATTGGAACGTGCAGGGCTTAAACCTAATGATCATCTTAATGGTAATGAAAAGGTGCTTTACAAAAAATGGACAACCCAGTTTTATTTAGGAGGGCTAAAAGAGCATAACCGTTTGGAACAGGCAAAGTTGATTAACGAAGCAGCTGCCCTAGAATCAGCATCCTGGGGGTTATTCCAGATCATGGGCAATAATTGGAAATCATTGGGTTATAGCAGCATTAATGAATTTGTAACACTTATGCATCAAAACGAAGGAGCTCATCTCGAAGCATTTGGCCGTTTCCTGAAAGTCAATAAACTGATTGAACCCTTGCAGAAATTACAATGGGCCAAATTCGCTCGACGATACAATGGAGCCGGTTTCAAAAAGAACAAATATGATGAGAAGTTGGAGCGGGCTTATAATAAGTTTAAGGCGACTTGATCGTAGATCTATTCACACATACATAGCCTATTGAATGATCTGTTTTTTGCTGCTCAAGTAAAATCTTTCCGCTAGCAGACGGAGCTAGTCTTTCGAATGCAAATCAAATACTAACAACGAGAACCATGAATACTGCCGCTGATCACTTACTGCCAGATCCTCCTCGACAACAGGAGGAGACGGAAGAAATGAACATCTATGCACTGCTTGTTGGAATTGATGACTATCAAGGGGAAGAAATTCCAAGTCTATCAGGCTGTCTGGCGGATGTTCAAAATGTAGCTAGCTTTTTGCAGGAACGCTATGGCGATCGCCTAAAATTAAAGCAATTAGTAGATCAAGACGCTACCTACAGTAATGTTATTCAAGCCTTTGAGGAGCACCTGGTCAATGGTGGGGGGGCTGCTGCAGATACGTATTGGTTCCATTTCAGTGGCCATGGCTCCGAACAATTTACGGCCAAAGAATTTTTTGAACCCCAAGACAACAACGGCAATTCACTCCCATCTTTGAGTCCTAATGGCAAAGATCAAACCCTTGTTTGCTACAATGCACTTGGTGATGAAACGAATATCTTTTTGGCAGATAAGGAACTGGCTGCACTCCTGCATAAGCTTCATGAAAAAGGGGCAGCCTCAGATACTGCGCCTCATATCTTGGTTACCTTAGACTGCTGTCATTCTGGTACGGGTACGCGAGCGGAAAGTGATATGCAAGTACGGAAGTATCAGTACCTGAAAAATGAAGCGGATAGAAATAGTTTGGAAAATCCAACAAAGGCGATTCGAAGCTTGGATTCCTACTACAAAGAATGTTATGTGGAGGGCAACACTGAGGATCAATCTAATCTTATCATCCCCAATCCTCGCCACCTTTTGATAAGTGCTTGTACCAACTTAGAACTCGCGGGAGATACGGGCGCTGGCGGGATTTTTACGACCAGTTTAATTGAGGCCTTCAAAGAAAAATCCGATATCAATTATGTAGACCTATTCACTCGAACCCGAGCTCGGAGTAAAGCAAAACGTAAAGAGCAAAACCCTCAGTTTGAACCTGTCAATAATTTCAATCCTTATACTAAGGTATTGGAGGGTTGGCGCTTGGGAGGGCCGGGGACTTTTGAAGTGAAAGTGAAGGGGAATAACGATCGATGGTATGTACGTGCTGGCGCTATTAATGGACTTATTGTACGAGAAAACGAAAAACCTCGCTTTTTGATCTATGAATATGAGGATCGTCGGCTTGTCGGTATGGGGGAGATCAAAAGAGTAGGGATTCAAACTAGTCGATTGGAGTGGGTGAAAGCATTTATTACGGCTTCAGATGGCACATTTACGCTTTCCGAAGAAGCATTAATCCCGCAAGAAAATACAGCATATGTTGCCGAGGTTTTCAGTCTACCTGCTGCTGCCCAACTTGTTTTACTCAAAGGCCAAGCCGATGCCATTGATAGCTTGACCTCACAGTGGGCTGAGCGTCAAAATGAAGATAGTATTGATTTGCAAAGTTTAGCCATCCATGCTACTAGAGGGGAAGAAGCAAGTCTTCCACCTGAAATTGAAATTCAAGCAGAAACGACAATAGCGGCAGAAGGGACAGCGAATACCTACCGTATTATTGATGCGCAGACTGGGCGAGCCTGGGTAACCATCGATGAAACCGTTAAAGACCCTGTCGAAGTAGTTAAATATAGTATTGATAAAATCGTGCGCTGGAAACGCATGTTGGCTTTGACTAGCCCCCCTTCCGAATTGAGTAATTATTACGATTTGGAATTGTTGACAGCAGATTATTTTACGTTTCAGGCCGTAGGCGAACCACATCCAGTGGAAGAACGTGCTGCCTTCATCAACATGATGACTATTCATCAAACGCGAGCCCGAGAAATTACGCTGAAACTAGAGGAAGGCGGTTTCTTTAAACCCGAGGGGGGTAATGGTAAAGCCCTCATTCCTTTTCTATTTAAGGTTAGGACGAAGGCGGCAGGGAAAAAACTCTATTTTTATCTCTATGATTTATTGGAAGATTGTGCGATCAATTTGCACGAATCGGGTGAAGTATTTTTTGAGAACACGACCGATGGACAAGAACTGTATTTTGGAAACGATTTTAATGCATTCCAAGCCTATGCTGGTCAAGGAGAATCACATTATTGGTTCAAGCTCTTTGTAACAGAATTACCGATAGAGGCGAGTGCATTGACCCAAGCTGGGTTTTCAGCAGATAAAGGGACTCTTGGCGTAAAATCGAGCGGTATAAAACGATGGTATTGTGAGACCATAAAGGTTAAAATCAAGAGAAATTGGTCATGGGATGGAAAAGGAGAACAACCGGTGCCGGCGAAGGGCATAGCTGGGATAGAATCGCAGTTTGGATTTGGATATTTCTATAAGGCCAAGAATTATTTACTCGCTATTGCAGTGAACGATTATAAAGACCATCCACAGATTCCACATTTATATAATTGCATTAATGATTCACAGGACCTGATCACGCTGCTGACGGAAGATTTTGAGTTTGAACGGGCTAATGTTCGCCTATTGAGTAGTGGAGAAATAAATCCATCTTTCCAGGATGTTCATGTGGGACCCGCTACGGAGGAAGTTATTTTTCGAGAATTGAGAAGCCTAGGAAAAACCATTAAGGAAGAACAGACCAAAAGCCCAAATCTAAAGATCAATCTGATACTCTATTATTCCGGGCATGGTACATATGACGACTTCCTCGAGCAAGGCTACTGGATTCCTGCCGATGCCGAATTAGATGATTATGCCAAATATATCTCCAATAGTACCATTAGAGATTTTTTAAATGGGATTCCTACTCACCATACCTTCCTCTTGTCAGACTCCTGTTTTTCAGGTTCCTTATTTGCCATTTCGGGGGGGAAAAGTATTGGTAGCTCTCGATTAGAAAGAGATGCTTCTCGTTGGGGACTTACCGCTGGTCGCAATGAAGTCGTTTCGGATGGGCCATCAGGAACCAATAGTCCCTTTGCTCAAAGTGTACTAGAAGTACTCAAACAATCCAAGACGATGGGAGTACAACAATTGTGTACCATCGTATTAGAGAAGGTCGCCGCAGATCAGAAACAAACGCCACGTGGTGAGCCCCTACGGGTCAGAGGCCATGAAGGAGGGCAATTTATTTTTCGGAAAAAAATCAATGCGACTAAACACTATGAGGCGGGCCAATTGCTTTTAGAATTGGCTGAACGTCGACCAGAATATGAACGTTATCGCTCTGCGGCTAATCAATTTTCTTTGGCTCGTCGGTTAGAGAAAAACAAAAAAAAGAAAATTAACTATGGGTACTGGGAGGCAGAAGCATTGTGCGCTGCTGGTGAGTTGGAGAAGGCGGCGGCTCTTTTGAGCAATATGTTACCGCAATTAGATGAGGATGTAGCTTTGAAATACAAGTTGATGTCAAAGCTGGGCATTCTCCACGGCATATTCGCCTATCCATGGGAGGAGGAAGCAGCATCGATAATAGCAGAAGAGGAGCTTTTGTCTTTCTTCCGCGAATTAAAAGTAGTAGAAGATCAGCTGATTGAAGTAGCCATTGGTAGCCCTCCGTTCGATGTGCCTTTGGAAGATTTGCAGAGAGAAGAAAGGCGTAAAATTCAACCCGCTGCTATCCGGAAAATCATGCAAGGTTTAGGACTTTTACCAAATAGGCGTCTTTTTCTGCTGACAGTTGGGATCAATCGATACCCCCAAATAGAGGGACCTGACTTAGCGGGGTGTATTAATGACACGACACTTCTAGCAGAAACGCTACAAGAATTAGTTGGGGAACAAAGTCTAAAGACCCATACCTTGACCGATGAGACGGCTACCAAAAATAATATCCTAACGACACTTGAAAGTATTGGAGGACAGGTTACTGAAGATGACATTTTTATTCTTCATTGCTCCGCTTATTCTATACCATCTAAGGAAGGACTAGAACAAGAAGAGTCAACGCCATTGATGTATTGTTTCGATAGTGAATTACAAGACGGGGAATTAATTAATACGATCAGTAGTCAAACTATGCATGAAGCCATGATGGCAATTCCCGTTGCATCAAAGGTCTTGATCTTGGACCTTTGCGGCAATAATAAAATTGTTGAATGGGCTGAGCAAGGAGATTATGCTTTACTCTTAGGGGCGACAGGTAGCGAAATGGCCGGCGAAATTAGTAAAAATAATAAAAGCTACGGTGTCTTTTCCTGGTCCTTAGCTGCTGTCTTAGGATCCAGACATAGAGAAGGCAGCTTTTCTGGGGAAGCACTCCTAAAAACAATGAAGGAAGCTACGCAAGGGCGAAAGCAAACCCCGGTTCTGATTCGAGAAGATATCTTGGATAGAGGTTTACCAAATTTTGCAGGACTTCCGATGGCATTAGAATTCTTGTATGGACCCCGACGATATTTATCCAAAGACGAAGTCAGAGAAGTAGTGGAGGTATTGAAGGGGCTAAGTTTAAATTTTTCGATAGTAGAGAAAATCCAAGTAGCCAAGCGCCTGGCAAGTCTGGGAGCGCTTCAGGATGCAGCACGTCTATATGCCGCTATCCCATTAGCAGCGCTTAATCAAGAGGAGAGGATTAAGCAACAATTGAAGGAGGCTGAGATCAAGCCTTGGGCTGTGCTTTTCGATATCGCTAAGGTTTTTATAAGACTGGGTGAAGCAAAGAGAGCCAGTTTATACGTGATGGAAAGCCTGAAATACGAGGAAGAAATTGGGCCAGCGCTTAAAGCCAAGATGGAAACCCTTTTACAAAAGATGGTAGAACTGGGGCAAACTAGAAAATATGCACTCCTAGTGGGTATTGATGAATATGCTCCGGGCAATATTCCAAACTTGAAATCGGCGAAAAAAGATGTAGCTAATTGGAAGAAGAAATTGCAGGAATTAGGTTATCGGCAAGACGATATTACTATACTGGAAGATTCGTCGGCAACAACAAGTAATATTCTACACGAATTTGACAACTTAGTACAGCACTCAAAAACGAATCCAAGCTTTTTCTTTTTTGCTGGTTTTGGAACGGCTATTGAAGCTGGACAAGGGAAGGCGCTTTTGGCTTATGATAGTCATGCATCTCACAAAAAACCTAGTGACATTTCCCTTCATTCATTGGTAGAACGAAGCCAAGAAGCCAAAAATCTAACCATCGTCTTAGATACAGGTTTTCACGCTAAAGGAGATCGTTTCGTGCCAGGTTGCATCACACCTGCTACCCGCGCACTTTGGGAATCGGGAGAGATAGAATCGGAACATATGAATAATGGTCTATTACGATTGGCGATAGGAAATGTTTGTATTATTCCCGGTATCATCTGCAGAAACGTTAAAACCAAAGAGGAAGAGATTTACCCTGCTTGCTCCGAATCAAGAATAGGTGGAATGTTGAGCCTAAAATTGATCGAAAACCTAAACTCAGATACTCGCTATGTAGATGAGCTAGCAAAACAGCTCAAAGGCATAAAAATTTTAGCAAACGATAACAGATAATTAATATGTAATATGGGAATGAAGATAAGACCTCGACCAATCCAAGAAGATAAAGTATTATCCCCCATTTTTGGCCAATCCGGAGAAGGTGAATTTGCGGGTTATTTCGATTTGGATTTACCGGATTTGGAGGAAATTGAAGAGACTAAGCTAGAAAGTATTTATAATGATTTATTAGCACATGTGGACGAAGGGAACGAGGATTTGCGAGTAGACCTGGGCGTGACACTAGATCTGCTCGGAAAGCCAGATCAAGCTATTCGTACCTTAGAAATAGCCGAAAATAAGGAGGACAAGGATGCACTATATGTTTTAGGCCGGATACTGCTTGAACAAAAACAAGCTGCCTCAGAGGCACCCACATTTGAGGGGGAATTCCCGATTCCGGAAAGTGCAGATTGGATCATGAAGCAAAAGGAGGAAAAGAACCTCAGTTGGACCGCTGTGGTTAATTACCTAAGAGAAGCAATCAAGTATGACTCCAATAATACGCCTGCTCAGTTCTATTTCTGTCTCTTATACACATCTCCGAGCCCACGAGACCGAGGCTGATCT
>CAJXUM010000345.1 GCA_913060855.1 uncultured Lewinella sp.
CTACACTATCCTCTTCGTCGGCAGCGTCAGATGTGTATAAGAGACAGCCTTTACATTGCCCAATTCCAATGATAATTGGAATACCTGATCTAATCGAAGGCTAGTATAAGCGCCAAAGTGGATGGCCCATTTGGTATATATCTCGGGTTGGTATCCCGAAATCAAATTAGCTATCTTATCATTTTGCGCTTTTAGTCTTTCTCTGTCCATTGCTTTTTTCTTTTTCAGTGTGAATAATATTAAGTACCCATTCTAACTCGCTAGCTCTACCTTTAAGTTTTTCAGTAAATACGGCGAGAGCAGGATCTCCGGGTAAAAAGTTTTCGTTTTCGGTTTGTGAGGGTAGTAAACGTTTGTGATTTTCGAGCCTTTGTTTAATCTGCTTTAGCAGATAAGGGGGCATCATGTTCATAGCAGTGTAAATTGATTACTCTTGCTATCCGTGATCATTGCTTGACTACTTCGACATCTTGTTTTTGTAAGTCTTCTATTACCAGCTCCTCCACATAATCGGCCAAGCTGTTTTTATTTCTGCCGGCAATCACTTCCATTGCCTTTTTTAGTGCTAGGTTGATTCTAATACTTAAGGAACCGTCTCTTACTAGCTTTGTGTCTACTTCTACTTTTTCCATTTAACAGTTCATTAATTTTTAAATCGTGAAAACTGCACGCTATAAGTTTACATTCCCGACACTAAACTTATATTTGTGTTTCTTTTTGCATTACAAACATAGTGTACATTTTGTAAACTTGCAACTTTTTAACAATTTTTTGGGTGAAAAAAATACACATTTACGTATGAATACCTATATATCACTGAATATCAAAGCATTAAGAAATGGTGCTAATTTTAGTCAAACTAAGTTTGGCAAGCTTATAAGTAAGGCTAAGGAAACAATAGCTAGTTATGAGTCGGGAAGAGTGGAACCAAATATTCAATCTATGATCATTCTTAGCGACTACTTCCAAATATCCATAGATGATTTAATTCGTGCCGACATTAGTAAATGGGAGAAAATACCATCAATAGGGGAGGGGGATAAGATTTTAATGATTTCGCCACCCGAGCAGAAGGTAAAGCCGTTCACATCGGAAGCCGAGCGGGATCTACATATAGAGTTGATTGCTCAAATGCGGAGGAGGATAAAAGAATTGGAGCATATAATAAGGGAAAATTGCCCCCAGGTCGCTAAAATGTTGGGATTATAAAACAAAAATAAATCATAAAAAGGCTGTTTAAAACAAATTGTATTGCAAAACACGACATTTAGAGCGCTAGTTTTGACACTTAGAAGGGGGTATTTGACACTTAGGGCCGATATTTGACACTTAGAAGGGGGTATTTGACACTTTATGACACTTTCTATATATAGTATAATGTATTGATTATTAATGTATTATTATATTATTACTATAGTATTTATACCCAAATTGTCAAGTTTTCTCACTTTTCTATCATTCTCTCGCCTGAAATGTTTTAAAAATCCAGAGACACCCCCTAGAGACTCGCGACAATATGAAAGCCGCTAATTGATTGTAAACCAATGAGAAGTAGGGTAGTGATAGGTTCTCGCCGTCTCCACTTTAAAAATGCAACTACCTCTTATACAGGTAGTTGCATTTGTTTTTTTAGCCAGTTTTTATGCTGCGCCAATTCTTGCGCCATTTTTTTGCGCGCTCATTGTTTCTATTTTTGAATTGCTCCCTTTGGAAAAGTACGAAAGAATGAAACCATTTAAATTAGCCCGACTATATGATGCTGGTGGTGACCTAACCAAGCGGTGGTATATAGAATTCTATGTCTGGGATGACCGAAAGGGCGATAAAGTTCGGAAGCGCTATTATCAAATCAATGATTATGAAACTGAAGTAGAGCGACGAGCCGCAGCCAAAAAGCAAATCAAAGAAATCAATGAATTACTAAAGGATGGATATTATATCAAGGCTGATGGGGTAGGAGAGGAGCAGATAGAAAAAAAGCGAATTAAGGAGCAACCGGCCATCCACAGTATAGAAAAAGCATTTAAAAGTATCCTGGAAATCAAGGCTACTGAAGTTCGAAAAAAGTCCCTCCAAAAGATATCATCTATCGGCAGCATTTTTCAGGCTTTTATTCGTCCCAAACTATACCTGCATCAAATCTCTAAAATAGATCTTATAAAATACTCCGATTACCTACTCACCGCTAGAAAGGTTACTCCCCAAACTCGGAATAACCACCTCCGGTTTCTGAAGTCCTTATTCAATGACATGCTGGATAGAGGTTGGCTAGAAGAAAATCCAGCTGCGGAATACAAAAAAATGAAGGAGACCGTTTCAGCAAAGAATAAGGCCTATAGCAAGACTCAACAAAAACAAATCTTAGCATTAGCAGATGCTCAACTTAAGCTGACTATTCAGTTTCTCTACTATTGTTTTATGCGACCCAACGAAGTGAGACTCCTAAAGGTAAAGGATATCAACCTAAAGGAAAAGAGAATTTTTATCCCTGCTGAAGTAGCCAAAAATAGGAAAAATGAATACGTCGCGCTGCCACTTCAGTTAATTGAAGCACTAAAAGAGATCAAACTTGAAAATGCGAATCCAGAGGATTATATTTCAGGGAAAACCTCCATAAAAAATGAAATCATTCCCGGGAAAATACCATTCTCTATTAATCATATGAGTTATCGTCATCGCCAGTTGTTGGAAAAAATTGGCTTAAATGATGGTGATCATACGCTTTATAGTTGGAAACATACAGGAGTTATTGCAGCTTATCAGGTAGGTGTTGATATTAAATCCATTCAGCTTCAGTGTCGACACTATTCGCTTGAAATGACAGATAAGTATCTGAAGTCACTAGGGTTGTTTCGGGATGATGAGGTGTTTTTGAAGATGCCGAAGTTGTGAATCGATAAATTACTATTACTCTATTTGCTTACATTGAGATCTTATTTTTCATTACCACCGAATGTCATAATCTAGAAAAAAGACAAATCAAGGATACAATGGTGATTTTGAAACAATTATTTAAGTTTCACATATTTCTCAATCCGTTTTATCTTTACAAGGTTCTATGGCAAGATAATTAAATGTAGCAGGAATAGTCTCAATCAGATACAGCTGGCTATGCGGAACTTTGTTCCGTTTAGCAAAAGGTTGAACTAAAGCGCCGAAATCGGCGCTAGCTTAGGTCTTACCTTAACTTAGTAGAGAAAAGATTTACTCACCAAAATTCTCTACTATGACACCATTAAGAAAGCAGATGATCCTTTGGATGGAGCGCAAGAATTACAGTGACTCCACCATCAAGTGTTATGTTACGACGGTATCGATGTTGGGCCGCTATTATGGTAAGTGTCCAAGTGAGCTGAGTGAAGAAGAAGTGGCGGCTTACCTGAATTACATTACCAAGGAGCGAGGCTACAGCTATGGTAGTATCAGCGGAGCTCATAGCGGGATCAAATTATTGTGGAAGCAGATACTTGATCGGGAATGGAACACCAAATTATTGCCGCGACCGAAACGGCCAAAACAGTTACCAGAGATTCTTTCTTTGCAAGAAGTACAGCGGTTGATAGAAGTAACCCGCAACAGGAAGCATAAGGCGATCTTAGGTTTGTTGTATATAACGGGCTTACGGATGGGGGAGTTGGTCAACTTACAACCATCGGATATTGATTCACAGCGGATGGTAGTTCGGGTTCGCCAAGGCAAAGGCAAGAAAGATCGTTATACGCGCTTGACCAGGAGTATGCTTGCTCAGTTAAGGGAATACTGGAAGTGTTACCGGCCGGAAAAATATTTATTTGAAGGCATGATATCGGGCCAGCACATAAGTGGCAGTAGCGTTCAAAAAATCTTTCATCGATCAAGAAAGCGGGCTGGGATCAAACGTCAGGTGGGGTACATGTATTACGTCATTGTTTTGCCACTCATCTATTGGAAGCAGGAGTAGAGATCATGGTGATAAAACAGATGCTTGGTCATGCTCATTTTTCTACCACTGCTTGATATCTTCATGTGCAGCGCACCGGCTTTGATAAAGTACCGGATCTATTAGCCCCGCAGTAAAATGAGACCTCGATATGAGGTGGCTGATGTATTGCGTCTGGGAGCTGAAGCCTGCCAAACTAAGCATCGCCTATCAGGGAGGCAACTAAAAATAATCCGGAATATTCAAGATTGCCGGACCTCGGCCTTGGGCGGTCATATTGATGCTTGTGATGAGTGTGGTCATATTCGGATCAGCTACAATAGTTGCCGCAATAGCTATTGCCCCAAGTGTCAATCGATGGCCCGAGAAGAATGGGTGGAAAAGCGTAGAGCAGAATTACTTCCAGTCAAGTATTTTCATTTTGTCTTTACGTTGCCTTCGGAATTACATGATATTATTCGATACAATGAGCGTTTGCTGTACGGTCAACTCTTTAAATTGGCTTGGCAATCGTTGGCTGAACTGGTCAAAGACAAAAGGTATTTAGGGGTGGAAAGTGGGATGATGGCGGTATTGCACACCTGGGGTCAGAATCTTCATTATCATCCTCACCTTCATTGCCTGGTCCCAGCCGGTGGTCTTGCTGGCAATGGTAAATGGATCAAGTCCCGGAAGAACTATCTGGTTCCGGTCAAGGCCCTATCGACCTTGTTTCGTGCCAAATACATCTGCTATTTACGTCAGGCTCATAAACAAGGCCGTCTTCGATTGGAAGGTCTATGTGCTCAGTGGAACTCCTACGAGGGGATGAACTCCTTGTTGAATACTTTGTACAATAAGAACTGGGTAGTATATGCCAAAAGGGCTTTCTTATAAAAAAAGACGTGAGTGAAACGAAGTTGTAAATTTGGTTTACCAAGACTAAATTATCCAACCCATCTACTCACGTTATGAAGCAAGAAACGACATTTTATGAAGAGTTACAAAATAGCCAAGACATAGATTTACGGGACAATCGTGGTAAACGACATGATCTAGGTCTGATTCTGATCGGCATGATACTGGGCTTATTACGTAAAAGAGACGGGAATTTATCCAGTATACATCGGAGCATGAAGAATAAGCAGGCTAAGATATGTGAGGTTCTAGGGGTTGATAATCAGAAGGTTGTATCTAGATCTCATTTACCTGTGCTATTAGGGAAAGTGAATCGGGAATCTTTTGAGCGATTGTTATTCAAACATTACGGCTTCCAACTCAATGAGCAGCAGCAGGAGTGGTTTTCAGGAGACGGCAAAGAATTACGAGGTAGCATTGAAAAGGGTGATAAACGCGGGGAGGTATGCGTTCAAATTGTTAGTCATCAAGACACCTCGGTTGTGGGACAAGCCTTTTACAATGGCACCAAGGAGAGTGAAAAGCCCTGTTTAGCACAGTTGGTACAGCGTACAGGGGTGCATAAGCAGTATTTTACAGCTGATGCGCTACACTTACACCCTAAGATGACAGCCCCTATTAATCAGGCAGGCGGAACATTTGTTATCGGACTGAAAGACAACCAAAGAGAGTTGCTCACAGATATGATCGGCTACACCACACGAGCTGCGACAAGGCTAGAACATAAAACGGTGGACAAAGGTCACGGTCGGCTGGAAATCCGTCATTACAGTTGTTTTGATGTAACAGGAGAGTACTTTGATAAACGCTGGGATGAATCGGGATTTGGTAGCCTCATTCGTGTTCGACGCACTCGTACTACATTGATAACCAATGAGTCGAGTGACGAGGTGTCTTATTATATATCTAACGGAAAGTGTGAAAAGGCCATCGAATATTTTGAAACAGTAAGAAATCATTGGTCAATTGAGGTGAACAATCATTACCGTGATGTTAGTCTCCAGGAAGATCAGTTACGGACAAAAAAAAGCCGGTTACAAGGCTCATGGCTAGTCTTAGAACACTTGTCTTGGAATTGATCCGCCAATGCAAGCCGAACAATTTCATCGCTCAGATCGAGCGATTCCAAGATGATTTCGACGAATTAATCAAGGCACTAAGGAAAATCAATTTTTTATAAGAAAGCCCTTTATATGCCAAAGAGCCCTTTGCCGGACCAGAACACCTAATCGGTTATCTGGGGCGGTATGTCAAACGTATTGCTATTAGCAATGACCGCATTATTAGTATTGATGAAACTCAAAAGCGGGTGTCTTTCCGTTGGCGAGACTATGCGGATGGGAGCCGATCAAAAGTTATGTGGCTAAGTTTTGAGGAGTTTATTCGCCGGTATCTACAGCACATACTGCCTTCCAGATTTAGCAAGATGCGCTACTATGGCCTGTTTGCTAATCGGGATAAGACAAAGCGATTGGCCAGGTGTCGTAAAGCACTCGGTGAACCCGCAAAGCCAAAGGTGATCTTAATCAACTGGCAAGAACGGTTTTATCGCCTGACCGGTATAGATCCCACACTTTGTCCGTGTTGCGAAGCAGGGCAAATGCAAATGATAAGCATTTTACCGCCCAGTAGAGCTCCTCCAGCAAAGCAGCTCCTCCCAGCAAAATCGATCTTCTAACCACTAGGAACTGAAGCTTACTGACAAGCGCTCAGCAGATTATCTTTTGGCTAAGTCTAGCGCACTGCTCCTAAATCATTTATACATCGACTTGTGTACTACTATTAATCACCGTATTTTGATTCCACAAATGAATTTTACAGTGCCCCTAACTTAACTGATGAACATTAAACAGGGTGAATGGTCTAATACTTTACCCATAATCTGTCTCTTATACACATCTGACGCTGCCGACGAAGAGGATA